>NZ_JBHWZP010000183.1:0-18950 GCF_042728395.1 Streptomyces sp. NPDC060205 | reverse complement strand
CGCTCACCCACCGCAACCACGTAATGCACCAGACCACCATGCGTGACCTGCACACCCTTCGGCCGCCCCGTCGAACCCGACGTATAAATCACATAGGCGAGCCGGTCAGCGCTGACAGTCACCCCGGGCGCATCCGCCGGCAGCCCCGCCAGCACCGCCCGCACCATCGGGTCGTCCACGAGCACCGTCCGCAGCCGCCCCACCGGCAGCTCGTCGACCAGTTCCTCAGTACCCACCAGCACCGTCGCCCGGCTGTCACGCAGCATGAACCCCAGCCGGTCCACCGGATACTCCGGATCCAACGGCAGATACGCCCCACCTGCCTGCCACACCGCCAGGATCGCCACCACCATGTCCACACCACGCGGCAGACACAGCGCCACCACCGACTCCGAGCCGACACCCACCGACCGCAGGTAATGCGCCAGACGATTCGCCCGACCCATCAACCCGCCATAGGTGACCCACTGACCGCTGACGACGACAGCCACGGCATCCGGGGTCGCAACCGCCCGCTCCGCGATCAGCTCATGCACCCCACCCACCGCCGGCACATCCACCGACGGCGCATTCCACCCCTGGACCAGGACCTCACGCTCGCCGGCAGTCAATACCGGCAGCGCACCCACCCGCTGATCCGCGTCCGCCGCCACCGCCGACAACAGCGTGACGAGATGCCCGCCCAGCCGCTCCACCGTCACCGCATCGAACAGCGCGGTGCTGTACTCGAACTCGGCACCCAGCCTCTCGCCACTGTCGCTCAGCACGAGACGCAGATCGAACTTCGCATCGACCTCGTCGTCAGCGCTGACGCTCTCGAACGAGCCGCCCTCGACGAAGTCGTAGTTGAACAGTGCCTGGAACAACGGCGTCCGCGAGCGATCCCGCTCCGACACCAACGCTTCCACCACCTGCTCAAACGGCACATCCTGATGCGCATACGCACCCAGAGCCGTCTCCCGCACCCGCCCCAACACCTCACGAAACGACGGGTCACCGGACAGGTCCGTCCGCATCACCAACGTGTTCACGAAGAACCCGATCAGGCCCTCCGTCTCGGCACGGTTCCGGTTGGCGACCGGCGTGCCCACCACCACATCCTCCGACCCCGCACACCGCCCCAACAGCACCGCATACGCCGACAACAGCAGCATGAACATCGAGACACCACACGCACGCGACAACTCACGCAGCGACTCCACCGTCTCCCGCGGAATCTCAAACCTCGCCACCGCACCCGCAGACGACCGGATCGCCGGCCGAGGCCGATCCGTCGGCAGATCCAGAACCGCAGCCCCCTCCAACCGCTCCGACCAGTAACCGAGCTGACGCTCAAGCAACTCACCGTCAAGCCACTGCCGCTGCCACACCGCAAAATCCGCATACTGCACCTCAAGCGGCGGCAACGGATCCGACTCACCCGCACGGAACGCCTCGTACAGAACCCCGAGTTCACGGTGGAAGATCCGGTCCGACCACTCGTCGAAGACCACGTGGTGCAGGGCGACCACGAGGACGTGCTCGCCCTGGCCAGCGCGCAGCAGCGTCGCGCGGATCAGCGGTCCCGTCGACAGGTCGAAGGGCACCTGCGCGTCGGCCGCCGCCAACTCCCGCACGGCCTGGGCCGGGTCACTGCTGCCGGAGACGTCGACGACCGGCAGCGGGAACGGCGCCGGCGCGTCGATCACCTGATGCGGCACACCGTCCGCACCGGCCACCAAGCGCGTCCGCAGCACCTCGTGCCGCGCCACCACACCGCCCAACGCCGCGCCCAGCGCCGCCACGTCGGGCGTGCCGTCCCATCGCACGCGCATCGACAGGTTGTACTCGGTCGAACCGGATTCCAACTGGTGGAGGAACCACAGGCGCTGCTGGGCAAAGGACAGGGGAAGGGGCCCGTCGGGACGCGGCTCCCACGCACGGCGCGATACCTGCTCTCCCCTGAGGCGTCGCTTCAGCAATTCCCGCTTGGCGTCAGAAAGCATCAGTTGTCCCCTGCAAATGAGAAAGCTGAATGTGTGCATGACGGTGCGTCGTCGGGAGAACCCCGCCTCACCATGGCACACCCCTGGATCATTCATCCAGCGGCGTCATGGCGTACGTGGCGTGCGGTCACCTGGAGTTATTCCGGCGCCGTGTTCAACTGCTGCGCGGCGGCGTTTGAACGCCCTGTCGCGTGCTCCCGGGGGCGCTGTTCACAGCGGACTGCGGCGGCCTCTCGCGCCCTGTCCCGCTTTACGGCCGCGTGGCGGCGAGTTCGTACAGATCCGTGCCGTCGAGCTTGGGCTGCTGGTTCACTTCGACGGTGAAGCCGTGCGATTCAAGGAGGTCGGTGAGGGTTCGGAGCCTGCCGGCCTCGTCGTGCACCTCGGCGACGATGTGGCCGATCAGCGGCCAGTGCTCGTCCTCGACTCCTGCCAGGACCAGGTGTTCCGCACGCTCCACGTCGATCTTCAACAGGCTGACCTCCGGCAGGTCGTGCGCCCTGATCAGATCGGAGACGGTGAGCGTGGGGACGGTCATGTCGATACCGCGGTGCAGATCCTTGACTATCTCGCCGATGTATTCCTCTGGAATTCCGGTGTTGCGCAGAAATACGCGGGTGTTCTCGTCGTCCGCCCTCTGGTCGGCGAACAGCCCCGAGTTTCCGGTCGACCTCGGGTAATAGGTGAAGGTCGCCTCGCCGGCCCGGTCGGCCACCGCGCTGCGTACGGCGACGGCGCCCGGTAGATGGCTGCGCAGATTCGCCTCCAGGCAGGAGAACGTGGTCGGCGCGGGTTCCACGGAAACGATCCTGAGATCGGGCACTTTCCAGCCGAACATCAGCGAGACGATTCCGATGTTCGCCCCGATGTCGAGGACGGTGGCCCCGGGCCGCAGCGCGTCCGCGGCCGACTTGTAGAGCCCCGCGTCCACGGCCTCCGCCCACAGGACCTTGGCCTCCGCCGGGCTGACGCAGGTGATCCTGCGCCCGTTGGGGAGTTCGTACGTGCTGGTCTGCCCCGTCATACGGACGCCCCTCCGGCCGGCCGGCCGCTACGGGTGATCTCGGCGCTCAGGTACGCGCCCACGGCTTCGGCGCTCTCGCCGTAGAAGACGTTCGAGTGCTCGCCCGGTACGTCCACGACCTCGGGACCGCGCGTGACGGGGATCTGCCACTGCTCAAGGGTCCACTTGTACGGCTTGGGCTTGTCGTCGCGTGGCATGAGGAGCACGACCCGGCCGTCGTAGTTCCGCAGGCCGCGGTGCATGAGCTCGCCGTAGTAGGAGTAGGCGAGGTGGTTGATGAGGAGGGCGCGCATGATCCGCAGGGCGTGCTTGTCGCCCTCGCGGACGCCCTTGGCGATCTCGTCGTCCGGCGCTCCGAGCTTCAGCAGTTTCTTCTCGTCGGCTCGGGGGAGTTTCGTCCCCTCGGCTCCGTCGAGAGCTGTCTCGATCGCGGCCAGCAGCTTCTTGTCGGACCGGCCGAACGCCTGGGCCGGCATGCGCCAGGCGAAGGGCTGACGGGCCGGCGCCATGAGAAAGACGCCGCCGACCTCCTTGCCCATGCCGGTGAGCTGGCGCGCCATCTCCAGCGCGACGTAGGAACTCCCGGACTGTGCGGTCAGCAGGTACGGGCCCTCCTTCTGCACCCGCAGCATCTCGCCGATGTACGTGGTCGCCATCTCCTCGACGGACGACGGCGGCTCGTCCTCCCCGGTCAGGCCGCGTTCCTGCAGCCCGTACAACCGCTGGCCCTCGGACAGGTGCCCGGCGACCTCGGCGAACGCGGCGACCTCGCCGGTCAGGGTGTGCACGGCGAAGATCGCGGGGCTGGTCCGGCCGGCGCGGATGGTCACCACGGAGCGGAGCTCGGGGTCCTCCGCCTGGATCTGGATCAGCGGCGCGGCGGACGCGAGGGTCGGGTGGTCGAAGAGGTCCCCGACGCTGATGTCATGGCCCGCGCCGCGGATACGGCCGACGATCTGGGTGACGAGGAGCGAGTTGCCGCCCAGCTCGAAGAAGTTGTCGTGCGCACCGATCCGCTCGATTCCGAGGACCTCGGACCAGATCTCCGCGAGAAGCTCCTCCGCCTCACCGGACGGCGCGATGTACTCCGTGCCGGCGGAGCGAACCGTCCTGGGCTCCGGCAGCGCCGCCTTGTCCACCTTGCCGTTCGTGGTGAGCGGCAGCCGTGACATCTCGGTGAAGACCGCCGGGACCATGAACTCCGGCAGGGTCCCGAGCAGCAGCTCCCGCAGGTCGGCGGAGTCCGGTATGCCTTCCTCGTGGTCGGTGGGCACCAGGTAGGCGGCCAGCTTGCGGTCAGCGGCCTGCCCGTACGCGGTCACGACCGCCGTGCGTACGGCGGCATGCGCGGCGAGCGCCGTCTCGATCTCGCCGGGTTCGACGCGGAACCCGCGGATCTTGACCTGGTCATCCGCCCGGCCCACGAACTCCAACCGGCCGTCCGCCAGCCAGCGCACCTGATCACCCGAGCGGTACATGCGGGTTCCGTCGGCGGCGAAGGGGTCGGCCGCGAAACGCTCGGCGGTCAGGTCGGGGCGGCCCAGGTAGCCGCGCGCGACACCGGTACCCGCGATGTACAACTCGCCCGCCATCCCCACGGGCACAGGGCGCAACTGAGCATCCAGGACATAGGCGCGGGTGTTGGCCATCGGCGTACCGATCGGCGGCACGCCCTCACCGTCGGGGTCGAGGACGGCCATACTCGCGCACACCGTCGCCTCGGTCGGACCATACGCGTTCAGCAGGCGGTACTCGCAGCGCCAGCGAGCCGCCGCGGCCTCCTCCAGCCTCTCACCCGCCGTGACGAGAGTCCGCAGACCAGCCAGGTCGGCCGGCTCCAGCACGGACAGCAGCGACGGCGGCAACGTCGCCACCCGCACGTCCTTCTCCCGAACGAGCGCGGCCAGGGCGCGCGGCTCGCCGCGCTCCTGCCCGGTGGCCACCACCAGCCGGCCACCGGCCGCCAACGTCACCACGACCTCGGACACGGCCGCGTCGAAACCGAACGGAGCGAACTGCAGCACCCCATCGCCTTCACCGACCCCGAACACACGAGCCTGCGCCAGCGCCAGGTTCACCACACCCCGATGCGCGACCTGTACACCCTTCGGCCGCCCCGTCGAACCCGACGTATAGATCACATACGCCAGCTGATCGGGAGACGTCACCACCTCGGGCGCACTCGCCGGCAGTTCCGCCAGTGCGGCCCGCACCATCGGGTCGTCCACGAGCACCGTCCGCAGACGTCCCACCGGCAGTTCGTCGACCAGCTCCTCGGTGCCCACGAGCACCGTGGCCCGGCTGTCGCGAAGCATGAACCCGAGCCGGTCGGCCGGATACTCCGGGTCGAGCGGCAGATACGCGCCACCGGCCTGCCAGACCGCGAGCATCGCCACCACCATGTCGATCCCACGGGGCAGGCACAGCGCCACCACCGACTCAGAGCCCACGCCGGCAGACCGCAGATAATGCGCCAGACGGCTCGCCCGAGCCATCAACTCCACGTATGCAGCGGACACTTCACCGCACACCACCGCCACCGCGTCCGGCGTCCGCGCCGCCCGCTCGGCGATCAACTCGTGCACCCCACCCACCAACGGCAACGGCTCCGCCGTCGCGTTCCATTCACCTACCACCTGGTCGTGTTCGGCCGCCGTCAGTACCGGCAGCTCACTCACCGGCCGCTCGGCATCCGCGCCGACAGCTCCCAGCAACGTCACGATGCGCCCCGCCATCCGCTCGACCGTCACCGCGTCGAACAACGCGGTGCTGTACTGGATTTCTCCGGTCAGGGCACCGTTGTCCTCCCCCAGCGCCACGACCATGTCGAACTGAACCGGCAGCAGACCCGTGCCGGTTTCGATGCCCATGCCGGCCCCGTCGGCCCTCCGCCGGTCGGAGGGTGAGGTTCCGGCCGCCTCGGCCGCGTAGTTGAAGGAGACGCGGGTGAGGGGGCCACGGGTACGGTCCCGTACATCGGCGATGGCGTCCACCACCTGCTCGAACGGCAGGTCCTGATGCGCGTACGCACCGAGGGCGGTCTCGCGCACCCGGCCGAGGAGTTCGGCGAAGGTCGGGTCGCCGGAGAGGTCCGTGCGCATGACGAGGGTGTTGACAAAGAAGCCGATCAGGTCCTCGGTCTCGGCACGGTTCCGGTTCGCGACCGGCGTGCTCACGACGATGTCATCCGAGTCGACGTAGCGGCCCATGAGGACGTCGAAGGCGGCGAGCAGCGTCATGAACATCGTCGTGCCGTGCGCACGTGACAGCGTCTTCAGCGCCTCCGCCGTACCTGCGGGCGCCTCGAACCGGACCACCGCTCCCTCGATGGAACGCACCGCCGGACGCGGCCGGTCAGTGGGCAGCTCCAGTTCCGACGCACCGAGCAACTTGTGCCGCCAGTAAGCGAGTTGCTCGTCCAGTACGTCGCCGGTCAGCCACTGGCGCTGCCAGGCGACGACGTCCGCGTACTGGAACTCCAGGGGCGGCAGCGGGTTCGCCTCGCCCGCAAGGAACGCCTCGTAGAGGGCTGCCAGTTCGCGCTGGAAGACCCTGTCCGACCACTCGTCGAAGACGACGTGGTGGATGACGAGGGACAGGACGTGCTCGTCCGCAGCGAGCCGTACGAGCATGCCCCGCAGCAGGGGGCCGTTGGCCAGATCGAACGGCGTCAGGGCGTCCTTCGTGAGCACGTCGTTCGCTGCGCCCTGGGGATCCACACTCCCCGAGACATCGAGGACGGGGAGGGGCATGGGAGCGGGCGGGTCGATGACCTGGTACGGGACCCCGTCCGGGCCGGCGACCAGGCGGGTGCGAAGTATCTCGTGGCGGTCGACGAGCGCGTCCAGTGCCGCGCTCAGGGCCTCAAGGTCGACGTCGCCGTTGAGACGGAGCCGGGTCGACATGTTGTACTCCGTCGAGCCCGGCTCCAGCTGGTCCAGGAACCACAGGCGCTGCTGAGCGAACGACAGCGGGAGCGGGCGCGTACGGTCCGCCTTGACGACCGGCGGCGCTCCCTCTGCGGCCGAGGTCTCGATCACCGCCGCCAGCCCACGCACGGTCGGCCGGTCGAAGAGCGCCGACAACGGCACCTCCGCCCCGAACGCCTCCCGGACCCGGGAAACCACCTGCGTCGCAAGCAGCGAATGCCCACCCAGATCGAAGAAGCCATCGGTGACACCGACCTGCTCCACGCCCAGCACCTGCGACCAGATCCCCGCCAGCAGTTCCTCCGAGGCAGTAACGGGCGCCACGAGTCGGGATTCCGAGTCGAGACCCCGTCCGTCCGGCTCGGGCAGTGCCTTGCGGTCGATCTTGCCGTTCGGGGTCAACGGCAGCGCCGCCAGCTCGACGAACAGCGACGGCACCATGTACTCCGGCAAGCCAGCACGCAGCCACTCCCGCAGCCCGCTCGCCGACGGGACACCCTCCGCCTGGTCAGCGGGTACGACGTACGCCACCAGGCGGCGTTCCACCCCGGCGCCGTGACCGACGACGACGGCCGAACCGACGGCCGGGTGGCCGACAAGAGCCGCCTCGATCTCGCCCGGCTCGATCCGGAAACCACGCACCTTCACCTGCTCATCCACACGCCCCAGGAACTCCAGCCGCCCATCAGCCAGCCACCGCACCCGGTCCCCGGTCCGGTACATCCGCCCACCACCCGCAGCGAACGGATCAGCCACAAACCGCTCCGCGCTCAGGCCCGGACGGCCCAGGTACCCGCGCGTCACCCCGGCACCGCCGATGAACAGCTCACCCGCCACTCCCACCGGCACAGGCTCCAGCCGGCCATCCAGCACATACACCTGGGTATTCGCCACCGGCGACCCGATACCCAACAACCCATCCCCTGTGACCTGTTCACACGTCGACCAGACCGTCGTCTCCGTGGGCCCGTACATGTTCCAGACCTCGTCCACCTGCCGCATCAGAGTTGCGGCCAGCCCGGCCGGCAGCGCCTCGCCACCACACAACGCCCGCAGCCCAGACCGTCCGGCCCACCCGTCCGCGACCAGCATCTGCCACGTCACCGGCGTCGCCTGCATCACCGACACACCCCAGCGCTCCAGCTCACCCGCCAGCGCACCCGGATCAGCCGCAACCTCCCGACCAGCCACCACAACACGACCACCCACCATCAGCGGTAGCCACAGCTCCAACCCGGCGATGTCGAAGCCCCAGGTCGTCACCGCCAGCAGCACATCGTTTGAGTCGGGCCCCGGACGCGCGGCCATGCCGGAAAGGAAGTTCACCAGGCTGCCCTGGTCCACCAGCACACCCTTCGGGCGCCCGGTCGAACCCGACGTATACAACACATACGCCAACTGATCAGCAGCACAGCTCACATCGAGAGAGGTGGGCGAGAGACCTTCGAGCAGCGACCGCGTTTCCGGGTCATCCAGCCAGAGCGCCGACTCCACCGGCAGTCCCCCGGCCACCGACCGATGACCCACCAGCACAGCCGCACCACTGTCCGCGAGCATGAACTCCAGCCGCTCCGACGGGAACTCCGGATCCAGCGGCAGATACGCACCCCCCGCCAACCACACCCCAAGCCCCGCCACCACCAAGTCCACGCCACGTTCCACACACACCGCGACCACGGACTCCGCACCCACACCCACCGACCGCAGATGACGCGCCAGACGGTTGGCCCGGGCCATCAGACCGCCATACGTCACCGACTCCCCGCCGGCCACCACCGCCACCACATCAGGCGCCGAGGCAGCCCGCGCGGCAATCAGCTCATGCACCCCACCCACCCTCGGCAACTCCAACGCCGACGCATTCCACCCCTCCACCACCAGGTCGCGCTCAGCCGCCGACAGCACCGCAAGCTCATCGATCGCCCGATCCGCGTCCGCCACGACAGCGTCCAGCAGCGTGACCAGATGCCCCGCCATCCGCTCCACCGTCACCGCGTCGAACAACCCGGTGCTGTACTGAATGCCTGCCTTGAGCGTGCCGTCGCCGGACTCCTCCAGCATCAGCCACAGGTCGAAGACTGCGGCCACCTGACCGGGAGCACTTCCGAGGTGCTCCTCGGCGTCGGCCGTACCGCGGACCTCCTCGCCCTCGCCGGCCCCGTAGCTGAAGAAGACTTGGAAGAGCGGTGTGCGGGATCGATCCCGCTCCGTGACGAGCTCGTCCACCAGCTGCTCGAAGGGCACGTCCTGATGCGCGTACGCGCCCAGTGCGGTTCGGCGCACTCGACCGAGGAGCTCCGTGAACGACGGGTTGCCCGACAAGTCACCTCGCAGCACCACAGTGTTGACGAAGAACCCGATCAGGTCCTCGGTCTCGGCACGGTTCCGGTTCGCCACCGGCGTGCCCACCACCACATCCTCCGACCCCGCATACCGGCCCAACAGCACATCGAAGGCCGCCAACAGCGTCATGAACATCGTCGTGCCGTTGGACCGGGACAGCGCGCGCAGTGCCTCCGCCGTCTCGGCCGGGACGGTGAACGGCGCCATCGCTCCCTCGGTCGACCGCACCGGAGGGCGCGGACGATCGGTGGGCAGGTCGAGTACGGGTGTGTCGGCCAGCTGCTCGGCCCAGTAGGCCAGTTGTCCTTCAAGGACCTCGCCGTCGAGCCATTCGCGCTGCCAGGCCGCGAAGTCCGCGTACTGGAGGGCCAGCGGAGGCAGCGGGTTCGGTACACCGGCGCGGAAGGCCTCGTACACCGCGACCAGTTCACGTCGCAGGATCCGCGCCGACCACTCGTCGGACACGACGTGGTGCATCATCAGCGCAAGCAGATGCTGCCCCTCGCCGAGCCGTATCAGGGTGGCCCGGACCAGGGGGCCGTCGGCGAGACGGAACGGTGCCATCGTGTCCAGGAACGCCAACTGCTCGGCCTCGCGCAGCGGCTCCGCGCATCCGGAGAGGTCCACCACGGGCAGCACCACCTCGGCGGGCGGATCGATCACCTGGTGTGGCACACCGTCCGCGTCCGCCACGAGACGGGTCCGCAGCGCCTCGTGTCGCGTCATGACCTCGGTGAGCGCCTTGCCCAGGATCGCGACGTCCAGGTCGCCGTCCCACGGGAGGTACATCGGGAGGTTGTACTCGACCGAACCGGGCTCAAGCTGGTCCAGGAACCACAGGCGCTGCTGCGCGAACGACAGCGGTAGCGCGTCGTCCCTGCTGATGACGGTCCATGCCGGGGCGGTCGCGCCGGGCGTGGTGGCGGCGAGAACATCGGCCAGGCCTGCGACCGTCGGATGGTCGAACATCGTTGCTACGGGGATGTCGGTGCCGAACACGTCCCGGATGCGGGACACGATCTGGGTCGCGAGGAGCGAATACCCACCCAGCTCGAAGAAGTTGTCCGTCGCCCCGACGCGCTCCAGGCCCAGGAGCTGGGCCCAGATGTCGGCGAGCAGCACTTCGGTGGCCGTACCAGGCGCCACGAAGTCGCCTTCAGGACCCGCGCTCTGCACCGGGTCGGGCAGGGCAGCGCGGTCGAGCTTGCCGTTCGGGGTCAGCGGCAGGGCTGCGAGTTCCACGAACCCGGACGGGATCATGAAGGCGGGCAGCCGACTGCCCGCGTACGTGCGGAGGTCGGCGACGGAAGGGATGCCGGCCGCCTGGTCGGCGGGCACGAGGTACGCGACCAGGCGGCGGTCCTCGACGTCACCGAAAGCGGCGACGACCGCGGAACGAACCTGCGGGTGGTCGGTCAGGACCGCCTCGATCTCGCCCGGCTCGATACGGAAGCCACGGACCTTGACCTGACCGTCGGCACGGCCGACGAAGTCGAGCTGCCCGTCCGGCAGCCAACGCGCCCGGTCACCCGAGCGATACATGCGGCTGCCGTCGCCGGCGATGGGGTCGGCCACGAACCGCTCGCCGGTCAGACCAGGCTGACCGCGGTACCCGCGGGCCACCTGCGGGCCCGCGATGTACACCTCACCGGCCACCCCCACCGGGACCGGGTTCAGCCGGTCGTCGAGAACGTACAGACGGGCGTTGGCCACCGGGGAGCCGATCGCGGGCGCACCGGTGAGGAGGTCCGGGTCCACGACACCGGTGGTCACCATGACCGTCGACTCCGTCGGCCCGTACGTGTTCACCAGACGCCTGCCGGACGCCCAGGCGCGGGCGACCGGTTCGGTCAGCCGCTCCGCACCCAGCAACAGCGTCCGCAGCCCCGACACCGCCCCCGGATCCAGCACACCCAGCAGGGACGGGACGACGCTCGCCGCGCCCACGCCCTCGGTGCGCAGCATCGACGTCAGGAGTGCCGCCTCGGCCCGCTCCTCCGACGTCGCGACGACGAGAACACCGCCGGAAGCGAGCGTCACCGCCACATCAAGGACAGCCGCGTCGAAGCTGAAGGAGGCGAACTGCAGCACCCGCGTTCCCGGACCCGCACCGAGAACCGGAGCCAGCGGGGACACCATGGCCACCACACTGCCGTGCGCGACCTGCACACCCTTCGGCCGCCCCGTCGAACCCGACGTGTAAATCACATACGCGAGTCGGTCGGCACTCGGGGCCGCCTGGGGCGCCTCCGACGACGGCAGCCCGGCCAGGTTCTCTCGTACGGCCGGGTCGTCGAGCCACACACCCTGCCCGACGGACAGACCCTCGACCAGGGAACGCTCACCCACCACGACCTGCACACCCGCATCCGCGAGCATGAACTCCAGCCGGTCAGCCGGGTATTCAGGGTCGAGCGGCAGATACGCCCCACCCGCCTGCCACACCGCAAGCACCGCCGCCACCATGTCCACACCACGTGGCAAGCACAGCCCCACCACCGACTCGGCACCCACACCCATACCGCGCAGGTGATGCGCCAGACGGTTGGACCGTGCCATCAACCCGCCGTACGTGACCGACTCCCCGCCTGCGACCACAGCCACCGCGTCCGGGGTCGCCACCGCACGCTCGCCGATCAACTCATGCACCCCACGCACCATCGGCAACTCGACCGACGACGCGTTCCACCCCTCCGTCACCAGCTCACGCTCACCCGCCGACAACACCGGCAGCTCACCCACCCGGCAGTCCGCTTCCTCAGCCACCGCCTCCAGCAGCGTGACCAAGTGACCGACCAACCGGTCCACCGTCGTGCTGTCGAACAACGCGGTGCTGTACTCGATCTGGCCTGACAGCCCGCCGTTCTCGCTGTCACCGAGCCGCAGCGCCAGGTCGAACTGCACCGTGCGATCGACGTGGGCGGATGACTCACCGGCGCCCTGTCCGGGCGCCTCCGGGGCACCCTCGGTGTCATAGCTGAAGAAGACCTGGAAGAGCGGGGTCCGGGACCGGTCCCGCTCCGTGACCAGCTCATCCACCAGTTGCTCGAACGGCACATCCTGATGCGCGTACGCACCCAGAGCCGTCTCCCGCACCCGCGCCAGCACCTCACGGAACGACGGGTCACCGGACAGGTCCGTCCGCAGCACCAGCGTGTTCACGAAGAACCCGATCAGGCCCTCCGTCTCCGTACGGTTCCGGTTGGCCACCGGCGTGCCCACGACCACGTCGTCCGACCCCGCATACCGGCCCAGCAGGACGTCGAAGGCGGCGAGGAGCGTCATGAACATCGTCGCGCCGCTCTGCCGCGACAGTGCGCGCAGCGCTTCCGCCGCCGACGCCGGCACGGTGAACGCGGTCTGCGCGCCCGTCGAGGACCGTACAGCCGGACGTGGCCGGTCCGTCGGCAGCTCCAGCGCCGGGGCATCGCTTAGCCGGTCGCGCCAGTAGGCGAGTTGCTCGTCCAGGACGTCGCCGGTCAGCCACTGGCGCTGCCAGACGGCGAAGTCGGCGTACTGGAGGGCCAGCGGCGGCAGCGGGTCGGGCTCGCCGGCGCGGAACGCCTCGTACAGGGCGGTCATTTCGCGCTGGAAGATGCGCTCCGACCATTCGTCGGTGACGACGTGGTGCAGGGTGAGCGCCAGGACGTGCTCGTCCGGGGCCATGCGGATGAGGGCGGCGCGGACGAGGGGGCCGTTCGTCAGGTCGAACGAGGTGGCCGCGTCTGCGGCCACCAGGGCGTGGGCCGCGCCCACCGGGTCCGCCGCCCCGGACACGTCCACGACCGGCAGCGGGAAGGGCGCCGGCGGGTCGATGACCTGCCGCGGCACTCCGGCCGCGTCGGGGGCGAGGCGGGTGCGCAGCACTTCGTGCCGGGCGACCACGCCGCTCAGTGCCGCGCCCAGGAGAGCCACATCCAGGGCGCCGGTCCAGGGCATCGGGGTCGGCAGTACGTGGCCGAGTGCACCGGGCTCCAGCCGGTCCAGGAACCACAGGCGCTGCTGGGCGAACGACAGCGGCAGCGGTTCGTCGCGGTCTGCCCGGGTCATCGACGGCGCCGTCACCCCCGTACCGGACGTGTCGATCGCCTCGGCCAGGCCGCGTACCGTGGGCCGGTCGAACAGCGCGGACAGCGGCACCTCCGTCCCGAAGACCTCGCGCACGCGGGAAATGACCTGCGTGGCGAGCAGCGAGTGGCCGCCGATCCCGAAGAAGTCGTCGTCGGCACCGATCCCGTCCACTCCGAGGACCTGCTCCCAGATTCCGGCGAGCAGTTGCGCGGTGGCGCCCTCGGGGGCCGCGTACTGGTGGGTGTCCGCATGGGCGGCGGGGTCGGGCTGCGGAAGCGCGGCGCGATTGAGCTTGCCGTTCTGCGTCAGCGGCAGCTCGGTGATCTCGACGAACACCGCGGGGGTCATGAACTCGGGCAGGCTCTGGCGCAGGTGGTCACGGAGCTCGGCCACCGGCGGGATGCCGGCGGCCAGGTCGGCCGGGACGACGTATGCCACGAGGCGGCGGGCCATGCCGTCGCCGAAGGCGGTCACGACCGCCGACCGGACGCCGTCGTGGGTGGCGAGGACGGCTTCGATCTCACCCGGTTCGATGCGGACGCCGCGCACCTTGATCTGGTGGTCGGTGCGGCCGAGGAACTCCAGCTGCCCGTCCGGCAGCCATCGCACCCGGTCACCGGAGCGATACATGCGCGACCCGTCCGCAGCGAACGGGTCGGCGACGAACCGTTCGGCCGTCAGCGCGGGGCGGCCTCCGTAGCCGCGCGCCACGCCCGCGCCGCCGATGTACAGCTCGCCCGGGATGCCGACGGGTACCGGCTTCGACCGGGCGTCGAGGACGTACACCTTCGTGTCCGCGATCGGGAGCCCGATCGGCACGAGGGGCACCGGTCCCCGCAGTTCGGAGGCGACACAGGTGATGGTCGTCTCGGTCGGTCCGTATGTGTTGTGGATGGGCACGGACGTCTGCGCGAACCACTGGTCGAGTGCCTGCGGCGACACCGCTTCGCCGCCCAGGATCAGCCGGCGGAAGTCCGGGCCGAGGGTGGCACCTGCCGCCAGACCCGGAATGATCATTTCCCAGAGTGCCGGGGTGATCTCCACGGAGGTCACGGCCTGTTCCCGGATCTCGCGCAGCACGCGCTCCGGTGCCCACTGCTCCGCTCCGCGCAGGACCAGGCGTCCACCGAGCAGCAGGGTCGCGAAGAGCTGCTCCTGCGCGGCGTCGAAGGTGAGGGAGGCCAGCTGAAGGGTCACGTCGGTCGAGTTCAGGCCGTATTGCCGGCTCATCTCCTGCAGCTGCAGGCTCCACGAGTGGTGCTGCACGAGCACGCCCTTGGGCAGCCCTGTCGAGCCGGAGGTGAAGATGATGTACGCGAGGTTCTGCGGTGTGACGTCGACCTGGGGGTCGCCGGGGGCGGCGGCCTCCGTCGTGGCGGCGGCCTCGGTCGTGGCGGCGGCCTCCGTCGTGGTGGCGCCTACGGCGAAGTCAGGGCGCTCCGCGTCGATGAGGAGGCGGGGCGTGGACACGGTCGACAGTCGCTCGTCCAGTGCGGCTTCGGTGATGACCAGCGCCGCGCCGGAGGACTCGGTCATGTGCTCAAGCCGCTGGACGGGCTGGTCCGCGTCGAAGGGCAGGTAGGCGGCGCCGGCCTTGAGGACGGCCAGCAGGGCAACGACCGTCTGGAGGCCGCGGGCGAGGCACACACCGACGACGTCCTCGCGGCCGACGCCCTCCGCGAGGAGCCGGTGGGCGAGCCGGTTGGCCTGCGCGTTCAGCACGCCGTACGTAAGGTGGCGGTCCCCCTCCACGACGGCGACGGTGTCCGGGGTGCGGTGCGCCTGCTCCTGGAGGAGCAGGTGGACGGGGTGTCCTTCCGTGTCCGTCTCGGTGCCGGTGCCGAGTTGCCGCAGCGTCGTGCGCTCGGGGTCGTCGAGCAGGTCCAGGGACCCGATGCGACGCTCGGGATCGAGGACGCCCTGGAGGACGGCGACCAGGTGGCCGGTCATGCGCTGGATCGTCGTGGCGTCGAACAGCGCGGTGCTGTACTCGATCTCGCCGGACAGGGCGCCGTCGCCGCTGTCCCGGAAGGTCAGGGACAGGTCGGAGAGGGTGAGGTCGCGCGTCATGGCGGGACCTGGGGCGGCGGAACCGGCTTCGGCGGGGGCCGTGGCGTCGGCGGGCACTGCGTCCTGGGTCCGGTGCTGATCGTGGCCCTGGTGCTCGTCCGGGCCCTGGTCATGGTCCTGGCCATGGTCCTGGCCGGCTGCTTCGGGGGCGTCCGCCGCTCCGGCTCCGTCGCGCACGTAGTTGAAGTAGGTCTGGAACAGGGACGTCCGGGACCGGTCCCGCTCGGTGACGAGGTCGTCCACGAGTTGCTCGAACGGCAGGTCCTGGTGGGCGTAGGCGCCCAGGGCCGTGTGCCGGACCCGGCGGAGGAGTTCGGCGAACGTCGGGTCGCCGGACAGGTCCGTGCGCATGACGAGCGTGTTGACGAAGAAGCCGATGAGGCTCTCGGTCTCGGCCCGGTTCCGGTTGGCGACGGCCGTGCCGACCGCGACGTCGTCCGTGTCGCAGTAGCGGCCTAGAAGGACGTCGAAGGCGGCGAGGAGCGTCATGAACATGGTCGTGCCGCTCTCGCGGGACAGCCCGCGCAGCGCATCGGCCGTCTCGGCGGGGACGGTGAACTGCGTACTCGACCCCACTGACGACCGAACGGGCGGACGGGTCCGGTCGAGCGGCAGCTCCAGCTCGGTCACACCCTCCAACTGGTCACGCCAGTAGTCGAGTTGTTCCTCGATGACGTCGCCACTGAGCCAGTCGCGCTGCCAGACCGCGAAGTCGGCGTACTGGACGGGCAGCGGCGGCAGCGGGTCCGGCTCACCGGCGCGGAAGGCCTCGTAGAGCGCCGCGACCTCCCGGTGGATGATGCGCGCCGACCACTCGTCGGAGACGACGTGGGGCATGGCGAGCGACAGGACGTGCTCGCCGATGCCGAGCCGGATCAGGGTGCCGCGGAACAGGGGCCCGACCGCCAGGTCGAACGGCTCGCTCATGCCCTGGGCGACCATCTGCTCGGCGAGACCGAGCGGGTCGTCGCTGCCGGACACGTCGACCACCGCGAGCGGGAACTCGGCGGGCGGGTCGATCACTTGATGCGCCACGCCGTCCGCGTCCGCGACGAGTCGGGTGCGCAGCACCTCATGGCGCACTACGAGCGCGCCCAGTGCGGCGCCCAGTGCCTCGATGTCCAGCACGCCGTCGAGGAGGACGGGGAGTGCGACGTTGTATTCGGTGGATCCGGGGTCGAGCTGGTCGAGGAACCACAGGCGCTGCTGCGCGAACGACAACGGCAACGGCCGCGTGCGGTCGACCGGCCTGACCGGCTCCACCAGCGGCCCGCGGACCGTGTCCTGGACCACCGCGGCCAGACCCCGCACCGTCGGCTGATCAAACATCGCCGCCACGGGCACATCGACACCCAGCACCTCACGGATCCGGGAGACCACCTGCATGGCCAGCAGCGAATGCCCGCCCAGCCCGAAGAAACTCTCGGTCACACCCACCCGGTCAAGCCCCAGCACACCCGCCCAGACACCGGCGACCAGTTCCTCCGTCGTGCCGGACGCAGCAACGAAATCCACTGCCCCGCTCATGGACTGCTGCATGTCCGGGGCGGGCAGCGCCGCACGGTCCAGCTTCCCATTGGCCGTCAACGGCAGCCCGGCCAGCTCCACGAACACCGACGGCACCATGAACTCCGGCAACCGACCCGCCGCAAACTCCCGCAGCCCACCCGCCGCCGGCACCCCGACCACACCATCGGCCGCAACCACATACGCCGCCAGACGACGATCCGTGCCCTCACCGAACGCGACGACGACCGCGGTGCGGATCTGCGGATGATCCGCCAGGACGGCCTCGATCTCGCCCGGCTCGATGCGGAAGCCCCGCACCTTCACCTGCTCGTCCGCACGGCCCACGAAATCAAGCCGCCCGTCCCCCAGCCACCGCACCACATCACCCGAGCGATACATCCGACTGCCGTCCGCCGCGAACGGATCAGCAACAAACCGCTCACCCGTCAGGCCGGCACGGCCTCCATAACCACGGGCCACCCCGGCGCCCGCGATATACAACTCCCCCGCCACACCCACCGGCACCGGACGCAACCGCCCATCCAGCACATACACCCGCGTATTCGCCAACGGCCTGCCGATCGCCGGCACACCCACAGCGGCAGCATCAGCATCCGATTCCGCATCCGCATCCGCATCCGCATCCGCGAGGCCCGCACAGGCAATCACCGTGGTCTCCGTCGGCCCATAGCCGACGAAGAACCTGCGGCCCGGCGCCCACTCCCGCACCACCGAACCGCTGACGCGCTCCGAACCCACGAACAGACTGCCCACACCCGCCAGCGCCGCCTCCTCCAGGACCCCCAGCAGCGACGGCGACACACTCGCCGACACCACACCCTGCGCACGCACCAGAGCCTGCAACTCCACCGGCACACGCCGCTCCGCAGACGAGGCCACCACCAGCACCCCACCACCAGCCAACGTCACCACCACATCCAGCACCGCCGCATCAAAACTCAGCGACGCAAACTGCAACACCCGCACGCCCACACCCACACCCAGCGCCGACCGCAACCCCAACGCCAGATTCACCACACCCCCATGCGCGACCTGCACACCCTTCGGCCGCCCCGTCGAACCGGAGGTGTAGATCACGTAGGCGAGCTGGTCAGCGCTCGGAGCCGTCTCGGGTGCTTTCGACGGCAGGGACGCAAGGGTCTCCCGCACGGCCGGATCGTCGAGATACACCACACGGCCGGCCACCGCATCCACAGGCAAGTCCTCGGCCATCGACCGCTCACCCACCAACACCTCCACACCCGCATCCGCGAGCATGAACTCCAACCGATCAGCCGGGTACTCAGGATCCAGCGGCAAATACGCCCCACCCGCCTGCCACACACCAAGAACCGCCGCCACCATGTCCACACCACGCGGCAGACACAGCCCCACCACCGACTCCGCACCCACACCCAAACCGCGCAAGTGATGGGCCAGACGATTCGCCCGAACCATCAACCCGCCATACGTCAACGACTCCCCACCCGCCACCACAGCCACCGCATCCGGAGCCGAGGCAGCCCGCTCAGCGATCAGCTCATGCACGCCACCCACCACCGGCAGCGCCACCTCGCCACCATCGCCAGCGGCCACCAAGCGCTCACGCTCACCCACCGACAACACCGACAGGTCACCCACCCGGCAGTCGCCCCCCTCGGCCACCACCTCCAACACCCGCACCAAATGCGCGCCAAGGCGCTCGACCGTCGCGGCGTCGAACTGGGCACGGTCGTAGGTGAGTCGGAGTGCGAGGTGGTGTGCCGAACTGGCGGCCACGGTCAGGGGGTAGTTGGCCTGTTCGCGCATGTGGTTGAAGCCCGTGCGCAGGCCGCTCTCCGCAGAGTCCGCCTGACCCGCCTCCAGCTCCTCTACCGGGTAGTTCTCGAAGACGAAGAGGGTGTTGAACAACGCCTGCCCAGCAGGCAGTTCACTGCACTCGGCGATCGTGACCAACGGCGTGTGCTCGAACCGACGCGCCCGAACCTGCTCCTCCTGCAACCCCGCCAGCCACTCCGC
>NZ_JBHWZP010000182.1:4799-18984 GCF_042728395.1 Streptomyces sp. NPDC060205 | reverse complement strand
GTCCGTAACGGATGCGGGGCCTTCTGCATGCGCCGATCCCCCGAGCCCCAAGGGGCGCGAGGAACGGCGCGACCAACCCCCACCAACCCCCACCGACCGCCACCCGACACTCGACGCCCCCCACCCCCTAGGGGCGCGGGGAACGGCGCGATCAGCCCCCACCGACCCGCACCCGACACCCCGCGGCACCCCCACTCCCTAAGGGGCGCGGGGAACGGCGCGACAAGCCCCCACCGGCCCGCAGGCGGCGAACAGGCCCCACCACCCCAATCACCGCCACAGATATCGACTCCGCCCCCACAGACCCCACCAGGCCCGCCCGCCCTCCACACGCCCTTGACGCGGTCACATTCCCCAAGTACCCAGAAACCAGACCCAGCCAGACCCCACCGGAGGTGACCATGGCGGCGACCGCTCGGCATGAGACGCGAGCCCTGCTCCGCGCCCACCTGTCGGCCGCCTCAGGACACCGCCACCGGACGAGGCACTGCCCGATCTGCCACCGCCTCCTGCGACTGGCCTCGGAGGCCGGCCCCGAGGACCTGGACGGCACCCCTGAGGACGACGGCCCCTCCCCGGCCTGAGCGACCGCTACGCGCTCGCCTGAACGAAGGCCTCGCCTCAACTGCCCCTCGCATGGCGCCAGATGAACGAGTCCCCCATTAGCGCAGGTATGCCACGCGCAACAAGGACCACGGCATGTGACGGGTGTCACCGCATAAGTTTTCAAACCTGCGGATCTTACCCCCCACCTACAACTGGTCAATTTAATATGTGCAATTGCACCGCGCCCCAGGGGGACTCACAGCCGATCCGACAGCCTCGCCCAGACTGCGACAAGGCCACTCACAGACCGACCCGGTAAGCGCGCACGCCCCATGACCAGCGCACAAAAAAGATCGCGCTGGACCCGGCGGAGTCCAGCGCGATCTACGACGCACCCACAGTGCTTGTGGTTCTTGCTCGGGCGGGGACCCCGTTGGGGCGGGATCCGCGTCGCTTGGTACTTGGGTGGTGCTTGGGTGTTGCTTGGATGACGCGTGAAGCGGTACTTGCGTCAGGGCCCTGCCGACAAGTTGGGGGACCTGCCGAAATACCCTGCTATGTGGCTATGCAGTTGTTGTTCAGGCTTCGCTGCGCTGCTGCGGGATGCCCGCGAGCAGAGCACGTACCTCTGCTTCGCGGTAACGGCGATGCCCACCCAGCGTGCGGATCGACGTGAGCTTGCCGGCCTTCGCCCACCGCGTGACCGTCTTAGGGTCCACGCGGAACATCGTGGCGACCTCAGCCGGGGTCAGCAGCGGCTCGGCATCAGGGGTGCGAGCGGTCATGAGCGGCCTCCTCGGGAGAACCGATCGTTCTCGGTTCTTTCCTCTAAATTCTGCACCTTGACCCGCGTTGCCCGAAATGGCGGATGCGGGTCGAGTCGGTTATAGGACGAACGGCTTGTCCTCGGCACTACAACTACACCATCCGTCCAGCCACGTCGGCCAAACCGATGGAATTGCCCTCCCAGGTGTTCATCAGCGACGGAAGCCGATGGACCATGCCATAGCGGACAGTCACGCCACTGTGACGATCAGTCACAGGACGATCAGGAGTCACGGGACCCCCCTGCAGCGCAATGCCGAGATTCCACCCAAACGTGGGCAGAGAGAGCCCTCCCCGGACTCCTTGTCCTATTTTGGCATGAGGAGGGCCGTTGGGCGCAAGGTCCGTGTTAGTGCCGTCCGTCACGCTTACCCCGTACGACCCGGATCGGGACTTACGTCCTGTCAGGCTCCGTGACGCACAGGAACCGGCGCTCCGAAGAGCCTCCGCGCGCCCCTCAGTTCGCCGAGCGCCGGTCCCGTACCGAACGCCACCGTTCCACGAGCCGACCGTATGCCTCTCCCGCGCCGGCGCCGTCGCCCGTGCGCAACGCCTCGATGCCCTCGGCGACATCGGCGGCGGAGTGGTCGCCGTCGAGCTCCCCCGCGGGCAGCACGTGGACGAGGCCGCCGTAGTCCAGCTCCACCAGCGAGCGCGGATGGAACTCCTCCAGCCAACGCCCCACGTCCACCAGGCCGTCGATGAGCGGCCCCTCGTCGAGGGTGTCCCGCAGCGTCCGCAGGGCCCGCGCCACCCGCCGCCGCGCCTGCACCATCGGCGTGCGGTAGCGCAGCACCGGCGCGTCCTTCTCGGCCCGCGAACCGCCCCCGGACCCGGCGCCCTTGTCGTGCTCGCGCTCCTCGTCCGAGACGAGCACGAACCAGTGCAGCGGGACCTGCCAGGTCGAGGTGCGGATCCAGGGCCGGGCGTCGGGATTGCGGGTCAGCCAGCGCTCGTAGTCCTGGGTCGCCTGACGGCGTACGAGCTCGGGCAGCGCCGCGTCCAGGACAGGGGCCGGCAACTCCTCCGCGAGGTCGCCCAGGGCCTCCCAGCCGCGCAGCCGGGTCCGCCAAGGGCACACGCACAGCACGCCGTCCACCTCCGCGACGAACGCGTCACCGCTCTCCTGCACCGGCACCGCCATCGGCGGCACAGGCAGCAAGTCGGCCAGCGAGCGGCGCAGTTCGTCCTGGTACGAGGGACGCTCGGGCCGGCGCGCGTAGCGGTACCAGTGGCCGCGCTCCGGTTCCGGGAAGGCCGCGAGCGGCTCGTACACCCGGAGGTAGGACGCGTACGGGACGATCAACGAGGACACCTTGGGCACGCTTGCTCCCTCCCCAGCCGACCCGGTGGAAAACCGCGCAACCGGTGCGCGGGCACGCGGGAAACCCCTGCAAATCGTCCCACGCCCGTCCGTGACCGTACTCCGGGCGGGGGTGATCTGGACCACTGGGCCGATGGCGGTCCCGTACAGGCTCTAATCTCGTGCCACACGGACCCCCGCCACCCGTACGAGGGCCGCCCCGACCCGCCGCTACTTACCTGGGAGTCACCACAGTGACCGACGTAACCGGCAGCCCTGACGACGTACTGCACACCCTGTTCCGGTCGGACCAGGGCGGCCATGAGCAGGTCGTGCTCTGTCAGGACCGCGCCACCGGCCTCAAGGCCGTCATCGCCATCCACTCCACCGCCCTGGGCCCGGCCCTCGGCGGCACCCGCTTCTACCCGTACGAGAGCGAGGCCGCGGCCGTCGCCGACGCGCTGAACCTCGCCCGCGGGATGTCCTACAAGAACGCCATGGCCGGGCTCGACCACGGCGGCGGCAAGGCCGTGATCATCGGCGACCCCGAGCAGATCAAGACCGAGGACCTGCTTCTCGCGTACGGCCGTTTCGTCGCCTCGCTCGGCGGGCGGTACGTGACCGCCTGCGACGTCGGCACCTACGTGGCCGACATGGACGTCGTGGCGCGCGAGTGCCGCTGGACCACCGGGCGCTCCCCCGAGAACGGCGGCGCGGGCGACTCGTCCGTCCTGACGGCCTTCGGGGTCTTCCAGGGCATGCGGGCCTCCGCCCAGCACCTGTGGGGCGACCCGTCGCTGCGCGGCCGCACGGTCGGCGTCGCGGGCGTCGGCAAGGTCGGCCGCCACCTGGTGGAGCACCTCCTGGAGGACGGCGCCCAGGTCGTGATCGCGGACGTGCGCCAGGACTCGGTCGGCCGCATCGCCGACAAGCACCCCTCCGTGCGGATCGCCCCGGACACCGAGCGGCTGATCCGGACGGAAGGGCTCGACATCTACGCCCCGTGCGCGCTCGGCGGCGCCCTGAACGACGACTCCGTACCGGCGCTCACCGCGAGGATCGTCTGCGGCGCGGCCAACAACCAGCTGGAGCACCCGGGTGTGGAGAAGGACCTCGCCGACCGCGGGATCCTCTACGCGCCGGACTACGTGGTGAACGCCGGCGGCGTCATCCAGGTCGCCGACGAACTCCACGGCTTCGACTTCGACCGGTGCAAGGAGAAGGCCGCGAAGATCTTCGACACCACGCTGGCCATATTCGCTCGTGCGAAGGAGGACGGGATTCCGCCGGCCGCCGCGGCCGACCGGATCGCCGAGCACCGCATGGCGGAGGCCCGCCGCCCCTGATGTTCGCAGGCCGTTCGGCAGCCGTTCGGAAGGCTGTGCGCACGGCCCCGCGGGGTCCCGCCGACGGGTGTTGGAGAGAACTCTCACGTTCGTCGGCGGGTCGCTCGCCAAGAAGAGGTTAAAATCGCGGTTGACCAGCGAGGACAGGGCACCTCGCGGGTCCTGTGCACACGAGCTTCCTGCGGGCGACGTACCGTATGGGCGTGGGCTCAGGTACCGTGGAAGCCCTACGGACCGGTCTCTCCACGGAGAGCCCGTTCCAGATCATGAACGCGTGTCAAGACTCTGGGGCCGTCGAGCCCCGTATCCGAGGGGGTCGAGCCATGGGGCGCGGCCGGGCAAAGGCCAAGCAGACGAAGGTCGCCCGCCAGCTGAAGTACAGCAGCGGCGGGACCGATCTGTCGCGTCTGGCCAATGAGCTGGGCGCTTCGACTTCGCAACAGCCGCCGAATGGCGAGCCGTTCGAGGACGACGACGAGGAAGACGACCCGTACTCCCAGTACGCGGATCTCTACAACGACGACGAGGACGAGGACGATGAGTCCGGTCCTGCGTCGCAACGCCGCGGGGCTTGACGTACCAGCTGCGCTCGTCGTTCTAGCTGCGCTTCACCCGGTCCGGGGTTGATTGCCGGACCGGGTTTTGTGCATGCCGCTCCGCGGGTTGGCGGGGGTTGCTCACTTGCTGTGGGCTGGTCGGCTGCGGGTTCGTCGTGGCTGGGCGCGCAGTTCCCCGCGCCCCTTACGGGGCGCCTCCCGTCGAGCCGTGCCGTCTAGCGGGGCGCGTAGTCGCCGGTCAGTTCCGCGCCCGTTTCGTGGGTGCCCCTGTCCGTGATCTCGCCTGCCACCCAGGCTTCCACTCCTCGGTCCGCCAGGGTCGTGAGGGCCGCGTCCGCGGAGTCCTGGGGGACGATCGCGATCATGCCCACGCCCATGTTCAGCGTCTTCTCCAGCTCCAGGCGCTCGACCTGGCCGGTGGTGCCGACGAGGTCGAAGACGGGGGCCGGCGTCCAGGTGGAGCGGTCCACGGTCGCGTGCAGGCCGTCCGGGATCACCCGGGCCAGGTTGGCCGCGAGGCCGCCGCCCGTGATGTGCGAGTACGCGTGCACGTCGGTCGTGCGGGTCAGCGCCAGACAGTCCAGCGAGTAGATCTTGGTGGGCTCCAGGAGCTCCTCGCCGAGCGTGCGGCCGAACTCCTCGACGTGCTGGTCGAGCTTGAGGTTCCCACGGTCGAACAGGACGTGCCGGACGAGCGAGTACCCGTTCGAGTGAAGGCCGGAGGACGCCATGGCGATCACCGCGTCACCCGTACGGATACGATCCGCGCCGAGCAGCCGGTCGGCCTCCACGACACCCGTACCGGCGCCCGCGACGTCGAAGTCGTCCGGGCCCAGCAGGCCCGGGTGTTCGGCCGTCTCGCCGCCGACCAGGGCGCAGCCGGCGAGGACACAGCCCTCGGCGATGCCCTTCACGATGGCGGCGACCCGCTCCGGGTGGACCTTGCCGACGCAGATGTAGTCGGTCATGAAGAGCGGCTCGGCGCCGCACACCACGATGTCGTCCATGACCATCGCGACCAGGTCGTGGCCGATGGTGTCGTACACGCCGAGCTGCCGGGCGAGGTCGACCTTCGTGCCGACGCCGTCCGTGGCGGAGGCGAGCAGCGGGCGCTCGTACCGCTTGAGGGCGGAGGCGTCGAAGAGGCCGGCGAAACCGCCGAGGCCGCCGAGGACCTCGGGGCGCTGCGTCTTCTTCACCCACTCCTTCATCAGTTCGACGGCGCGGTCGCCCGCTTCGATGTCGACGCCCGCGGCTGCGTAGCTGGCACCAGTTGTCTCAGACATGACGGTGAGAACTTTCGTGTCGTACAGCGGTGTCGCTGCGATGTTGCTGCGAGGTCTTACGGACGACGGATCGCGTCGGCCGCGGCAGACGAGGGGCCCGCGGCCAGCTCGGTCTCCAGGAGCTGCTTGCCGAGCAGCTCGGGGTCCGGGAGGTCCATCGGGTACTCGCCGTCGAAGCAGGCACGGCAGAGGTTCGGCTTGTCGATGGTGGTGGCCTCGATCATGCCGTCGATGGAGATGTACGAGAGGGAGTCGGCGCCCAGGGACGTGCCGATCTCGTCGATGGACATGCCGTTGGCGATCAGCTCCGCGCGGGTGGCGAAGTCGATACCGAAGAAGCAGGGCCACTTCACGGGCGGCGAGGAGATCCGGATGTGGATCTCGGCCGCGCCCGCCTCGCGGAGCATCCGGACCAGGGCGCGCTGGGTGTTGCCGCGCACGATCGAGTCGTCGACGACGACCAGGCGCTTGCCCTTGATGACTTCCTTGAGCGGATTCAGCTTCAGTCTGATGCCCAGCTGGCGGATGGTCTGTGAAGGCTGGATGAAGGTCCGGCCGACGTACGCGTTCTTCACGAGACCGGCACCGAACGGGATGCCGGAGGCCTCCGCGTAACCGATCGCCGCGGGCGTGCCCGATTCCGGAGTCGCTATGACCAGATCGGCCTCGACCGGAGCTTCCTTGGCGAGACGGCGGCCCATCTCGACACGGCTGAGGTACACGTTCCGGCCGGCGATGTCGGTGTCCGGGCGGGCCAGGTACACGTACTCGAAGACACAGCCCTTGGGCTTCGCTTCCGCGAATCGGGAGGTTCGCAGTCCGTTCTCGTCGATGGCGACGAACTCGCCCGGCTCGATCTCGCGGACGTAGGCCGCGCCGCAGATGTCGAGGGCGGCGGACTCGGAGGCGACGACCCAGCCGCGCTCAAGGCGGCCGAGGACCAGCGGACGGATGCCCTGCGGGTCACGGGCGGCGTAGAGGGTGTGCTCGTCCATGAAGACGAGCGAGAAGGCGCCCTTGACCTGCGGGAGGACCTTCGCGGAGGCCTCTTCGATGGTCAGCGGCTTGCCGTCGTCGTCGACCTGGGCGGCCAGCAGGGCCGTCAGCAGGTCGGTGTCGTTGGTCGCCGCCACACGCGGGGTGCGGCCCTCCTGCTTGGGGAGGTCGGCGACCATCCCGGCGAGCTCCGCCGTGTTGACGAGGTTGCCATTGTGGCCGAGCGCGATCGAGCCGTGCCCGGTGGCACGGAACGTCGGCTGGGCGTTCTCCCAGGTGGAGGCCCCGGTGGTCGAGTAGCGGGCGTGACCGACCGCGATATGACCGAGCAGGGAACCGAGGGAGGCCTCGTCGAAGACCTGGGAAACGAGCCCCATGTCCTTGAAGACGAGGATCTGAGAGCCATTGCTGACCGCGATTCCCGCGGATTCCTGGCCTCGATGCTGGAGGGCGTAGAGCCCGAAGTAAGTGAGCTTGGCGACCTCTTCACCGGGAGCCCAGACTCCGAAGACGCCGCAAGCGTCCTGGGGTCCTTTCTCGCCGGGGAGCAGATCATGACTGAGTCGACCGTCACCACGTGGCACGCCACCGAGTGTAGGCGAGATCGACCACTGGTCCGAATTGGGGAAGTGCCCGAGCGGCGCCGTGAGACGCCGCCCGTCCGGGATCACTTCGCGGCGACGGCTTCCAGACCCGCACCGTTTTCGCTGGTCAGAGTGAGGTTGCTGCCCTTCAGCGTGTACTTCACGGTGCCGCCGAAAAGCTTCAGAAGGGAGCGTTCGGTGTCCATGAGTGAGTCGGAGCACATCTTCCGGGTGGTGCCCGGCGCGCCCAGAGTGATAGTGCCGTCGCCGACCGTGGCCTTCGCGGTCACCTTGTTGCAGCCGAGCTGGCCGGCGACCGTGCCCTTCTTGTCGAAGGTGAGGTGGACCTTGCCCTCGGCCTCGGAGGCGAGGGCCACGGCGGAGCCGCCCTTGGTGTCGCCCTTCGCGTCGGCCTTCACCGTGCCGGTGACGTTCCACTTGGTGCCGTAGAGGTCGGCCTGCTTCTCGGCGGTGAGCTTCACGGTGTAGCCGTCCTCGGTGGTGAGCGTCAGCTTGTCGCCGTTGACGTCGGCCTTGATGGTGCTGTCGGACATGGCCTCGCCGAGTTTCGCCTCGAAGCCCATCGTGCCGTCGGCCGTACAGGCCATCTCGGTCTTGACGGTGTCGTCGCCGATCGTGATCGTGTCGCCCTCGATCTCGGCGGTGGCCCCGAAGTGGTTGCAGCCGTAGTTGCCGCCCACCTTGCCGTCCTTGCCGAACTCGACGTGCGCGCCGGCCGGGGCGTCCTGCGTCTTCCCCTTGGCCGTCACGCTGTCGACGTTCCACTGCGTGCCGGTGAGTCCGGTGTCCTGCCGGGTCCCGACGGAACTGGCGCCGGGATCCTTGCCGCCGCTGTCGCCGCTGCCGCTCTCCGTGCCGCAGGCGGCCGTGGCGAGGAGTCCGGTGACCGCCAGGGCGCTGAGGCCGATCCGCGGGCTGAGGGCGCTGAGGTTGCGTCGCTGCGTGTGCATGCCGCTTTGACGGGGCGGGTGGGGTGCTTGGTTCCCTCACGGGGTAACGGCCGCGCAACGGGTGGCTTCGGTTCGGCCGTCCGGCTCAGCCCATGAGGGGGAGCAGTGCGCCCAGGTCGGCGCGTTCTCCGCTCGCGCGGACCTGCGCGTCGTCGAGGGCGGTCTGCCACGCCGTCCGCCCCGTCGCGAGGCGGATCCAGGTGAGCGGGTCCGTCTCCACGACGTTCGGCGGGGTGCCGCGGGTGTGGCGCGGGCCCTCCACGCACTGCACGACGGCGTACGGCGGTACGCGCACCTCCGTGGAGGCGCCGGGCGCCTTCGCGGCGAGCGCGTCGGCGAGCAGGCGGGTGCAGGTGGCGAGGGCGTGGCGGTCGTACGGGATGTCGAGGCCCGGGACCGCCGCGTTGAGGTCGTCGGTGTGGACGACCAGCTCGACCGTGCGGGTCACGAGGTGGTCGGCCAGGGTCATCGCTCCCACGCGGGTGGTGAGCAGGCGGCCGTCCCTGGCGTCCGGGAGGCGCTCGGTGAAGCGGGCTTGCGTGCGCTCGTAGAGCGTGTCGAGGTCCGGGTTCGCGAGGGCGAGCGCGTGTACGCCCTCGTCGATCTCGCCCGCGTGGGGGGCCGTGGCGGACGGCCAGTCGAGCAGGGCGAGGGCGGGGGTGGTGGGCTCCGGCCCGTCCAGGCCCCGGCTCACGGCCTCCACGGCCATGGCCAGGTGCGCGGCCAGCTCCCGTACGGTCCAGTCGCCGAGGCGGGTGGGTGCGGTGAGCCGGCCCGGGGTGAGGGTACGGACGGCGTCCCGCACGTTCCCGAACTGGGCGAGGACCGCGGCGCGGGTCTTGGCCGGATCGAAGACACGTTGGCGTTTTCTGGCCGGGGGCATGGGGGGAGTTTATGGGGGGGCAGGGGGGGACTTTCGACTGCGGCCCGGTGGGGGTCGGCCGCGCAGTTCCCCGCGCCCCTAAAGGCAGGGGGTGACCGGCGTTGCTCCGTCTGCGGCGCCGCAGGGGCTGAGCGCGCAGTTCCCCGCGCCCCTAAAACGGACGGGGTGACCGGGAGTGCCTCATCTGCGGCGCCGCGGGGGCCGAGCGCGCCGTTCCCCGCGCCCCTGGAAGCCGACGGGTGCCGGGGTCGCATGGTTGAGCCGCGGCCACCGGCGCCCCTCAGGGGCGCGGGGAACTGCGCGGCCAGCCCCCACCGAACCGCAGCCACAACACTTCGCCAAGCCCTTGGCTTTTAGGGGCGCGAGGAACTGCGCGATCAACCCCCACCGAACCGCAGCCACAACACATCGCCAAGCCCCTCGGCTCTTTTTTGGGGGCGCGGGGAACTGCGCGATCAACCCCCACCGAACCGCAGCCACAACACGTCACCAAGCCCCTCGGCCTTTTGGGGGCGCGGGGAACTGCGCGGCCAGCCCCCGCCGGGCGGAGGACGAGACACGGCTGCGGCGAGACCGTCGTTCGGGGGCGCGCGAGCTGCGCGATCAGCCGCCGGGCGCAAGGCGAAGCCCGGCCCTGCCGTGAAGCTTGGCAGGGCCGGGCTACGCGCTTCGCGCTACGCGAACAGCGCGGGGATCGTGTCCGTGTGCGCCTTGCGCAGGTCCGCGAGGGGCAGGGCGAACTCGCCCTGGACCTCGACCGCGTCACCGTCCACGACGCCGATCCGCGTGGCCGGCAGCCCCCGCGCACCGCACATGTCCGTGAACCGCAGCTCCTCGGACCGCGGGACCGCCACGACCGCCCGCCCCGCGGACTCGGAGAACAGGAACGTGAACGCGTCGAGCCCGTCCGGCACGACGAGCCGCGCACCCTTGTCACCGAGCAGCGCCGACTCGACCACGGCCTGGATCAGACCGCCGTCGGACAGGTCGTGCGCGGAGTCGATCATGCCGTCGCGGGACGCGGAGATCAGGATCTCGCCGAGGAGGCGTTCCCGCTCCAGGTCCACGGCCGGCGGCAGCCCGCCGAGGTGGTCGTGAACGACCTGCGACCAGGCCGACCCGCCGAACTCCTCACGCGTGTCGCCGAGGAGGTAGAGGAGCTGGCCCTCTTCCCCGTAGGCGACCGGCGTGCGCCGGGCCACGTCGTCGATGACGCCCAGGACGGCGACCACCGGGGTCGGGTGGATCGCCGCCTCGCCCGTCTGGTTGTAGAGCGAGACGTTGCCGCCGGTGACCGGCGTGCCCAACTGCAGGCATCCGTCGGCCAGTCCGCGGATGGCCTCCGCGAACTGCCACATGACGGCCGGGTCCTCGGGCGAACCGAAGTTCAGGCAGTCGGAGACGGCGAGCGGCTTGGCACCGGTCGTCGCGACGTTGCGGTACGCCTCGGCGAGCGCGAGCTGCGCACCCGTGTACGGGTCCAGCTTCGCGAACCGGCCGTTGCCGTCCGTGGCGATGGCCACCCCGAGCCCGGACTCCTCGTCGATGCGGATCATGCCCGAGTCCTCGGGCTGCGCCAGCACCGTGTTGCCCTGCACGAAGTGGTCGTACTGGGAGGTGATCCAGGACTTGGAGGCCTGGTTCGGCGAGGACACCAGCTGGAGGACCTGCTTCTTCAGCTCCTCCGAAGTGGCGGGCCGCGGCAGCTTGTTGGCGTCGTCCGCCTGCAGCGCGTCCTGCCAGTGCGGGCGGGCGTACGGACGCTCGTAGACCGGGCCGTCGTGCGCGACCGTGCGCGGGTCGACGTCGACGATCTTGCCGCCGTGCCAGAAGATCTCCAGACGGTCGCCGTCGGTGACCTCACCGATCACCGTGGCGATGACGTCCCACTTGTCGCAGATCTCCAGGAAGCGGTCGACCTTCGACGGCTCGACGACCGCGCACATGCGTTCCTGCGACTCGCTCATGAGGATTTCCTCGGGAGAGAGCGTCGAGTCGCGCAGGGGTACGTCGTCCAGCGTCACGCGCATGCCGCCGGAGCCGTTGGACGCCAACTCGCTGGTGGCGCAGGACAGTCCGGCCGCGCCCAGGTCCTGGATGCCGACGACCAGCTTCTCGGCGAAGGCCTCCAGGGTGCACTCGATGAGGAGCTTCTCCTGGAAGGGGTCGCCGACCTGGACGGCGGGACGCTTGGACGGCTTGGCGTCGTCGAAGGTCTCGGAGGCCAGGATGGAGGCGCCGCCGATGCCGTCGCCGCCCGTGCGGGCCCCGTACAGGATGACCTTGTTGCCGGCGCCCGACGCCTTGGCGAGGTGGATGTCCTCGTGCTTCATGACGCCGATGGCGCCGGCGTTGACGAGCGGGTTGCCCTGGTAGCAGGCGTCGAAGACGACCTCGCCGCCGATGTTGGGCAGGCCCAGGCAGTTGCCGTAGCCGCCGATGCCGGCGACGACACCGGGCAGTACGCGCTTGGTGTCGGGGTGGTCCGCGGCACCGAAGCGCAGCGGGTCGACGACCGCGACCGGCCGCGCGCCCATCGCGATGATGTCGCGCACGATGCCGCCGACGCCGGTGGCCGCGCCCTGGTAGGGCTCGACGTACGACGGGTGGTTGTGCGACTCGACCTTGAAGGTGACCGCGTAGCCCTGGCCGACGTCGACGACGCCCGCGTTCTCGCCGATGCCGACGAGCAGGGCGTCCGACTGGGGGGCCTTCTCGCCGAACTGGCGGAGGTGCACCTTCGAGGACTTGTAGCTGCAGTGCTCGGACCACATGACCGAGTACATGGCGAGCTCGGCGCCGGTCGGGCGGCGGCCGAGGATCTCCACGACCCGCTCGTACTCGTCCTTCTTCAGGCCGAGTTCGGCCCAGGGCAGCTCGACGTCGGGGGTCCCGGCCGCGTGCTCGACCGTGTCCAGAGGCGTCCGGCTCATGCGTTGACCAGCTTCTTGAGGATCGAGGTGAAGAAGGGGAGGCCGTCGGTGCGGCCGGACCCGACGAGGGGTTCGACAGCGTGCTCCGGGTGCGGCATCAGACCGACGACGTTGCCCGCCTCGTTCGAGATGCCGGCGATGTCCCGCAGCGAGCCGTTGGGATTGCCGAAACCGTCGGCGAACGCGCCGCCGACCACGTAACGGAAGACGACGCGGCCCTCCGCCTCCAGCATGTCGAGGGTGCGCTCGTCGGCGACGTACCGCCCGTCCATGTTCTTCAGCGGGATGTGGATCTCCTGGCCGGACTCGTAGTCCGCGGTCCAGGCGGTTTCCGCGTTCTCCACCTTCAACTTCTGGTCGCGGCAGATGAAGTGGAGGTGGTCGTTGCCGAGCATCCCGCCGGGAAGGAGATGGGCTTCGGTGAGGATCTGGAAGCCGTTGCAGATGCCGAGCACCGGCATTCCCGACTTCGCCTGCTCAATCACCGTCACCATGACCGGCGAGAAGCGCGAGATCGCACCGGCGCGCAGATAGTCGCCGTACGAGAAACCACCCGGCAGGACAACGGCGTCGACCTGCTTGAGGTCCTTGTCCTTGTGCCAGAGAGCGACGGGTTCGGCGCCGGCGAGCTTGATCGCCCGCTGGGTGTCCCGGTCGTCGAGGCTTCCCGGGAAAGTGACGACGCCAATACGAGCGGTCACTTTCCGGCCTCCGCGACTTCCTCGACCTTGACGGTGAAGTCCTCGATCACGGTGTTGGCGAGGAAGGATTCGGCGAGTTCGTGGATGCGGGCGAGCGCGGTGTCGTCCACCGGTCCGTCCACTTCCAGTTCGAATCGCTTTCCCTGACGGACGTCGGAGATGCCTTCGAAACCGAGGCGCGGCAGTGCACGCTGCACCGCCTGGCCCTGGGGGTCGAGGATCTCCGGCTTGAGCATGACGTCGACTACGACGCGTGCCACTGGCACTCCCGGTGTGTGGTGCTGAGCAGGTTCCTTCAGACTACCCGTACAAAATTTCTACGCGGGTAGATTCGTAGGAATCTACGTGACCGTCATCACGATTGCGCATCGGGCACCTATCGCCGGGCTGCCTTCACGAAAAATCCTGGGAAAGATCCGGATCGAGACCGGGTCCCCTATTGCCTGGGGACACGCCAAGAGATTTAGTCGAGCTTCACATTGGATTGCCGGGCACTGTACAAATGAATTGGCAATAGCCGATACTTTGCCCAATCACCCATAAAAGCAGTCGGACAGTCGGCATCTCGGCACGTCGTCGCACGTCGTCGGATAGGTGCCGCACGAAGGGACCGATATTCGTGGCGCAGCGTGTCGTAGTCACTCTCTCCGACGACATCGACGGCTCGGAAGCGGCGGAAACGATCGCCTTCGGTCTGGACGGCAAGTCGTACGAGATCGACCTGAATCCGGCCAATGCCGAGCAGTTGCGTGCGGCGCTGGAGCCGTATGTGGAGGCCGGGCGGAAGCGGTCGCGGTCCGGGAAGGCGTATCGGCAGACCGCCGTGGCGCCCGATCCGGCGGCTGTTCGGGCGTGGGCGCAGTCCAACAAGCTGGAGGTGCCTGCGCGGGGGCGGATTCCCAAGCGGGTGTATGAGGCTTTTACTGCTGCGCAGTAGGGCTTGCGGGATTTGTGGTGCTCTGCTTGGAGTTCGGCCGCTCGGGGGTCGGACTCCTTCCCGCACGTGCGCCTGCCGGCGTTGCGCGTTGTGTGTTGGGTGCGGGTCCGTGGGGGCTGCTCGCGCCGTTCCCCGCGCCCCTGAAAGATTGCGCCGTTCCCCGCGCCCCTTGGGTGGGCGGGGGCGAGGGCGCGTGTCGGGTGCGGCGGCGTGGGGGCTTGTCGCGCCGTTCCCCGCGCCCCTGAAAGATTGCGCCGTTCCCCGCGCCCCTTGGGTGGGCGGGGGCGAGGGCGCGTGTCGGGTGCGGCGGCGTGGGG
>NZ_JBHWZP010000182.1:0-4701 GCF_042728395.1 Streptomyces sp. NPDC060205 | reverse complement strand
TGGCTTGTCGCGCCGTTCCCCGCGCCCCTCAAAGATTGCGCCGTTCCCCGCGCCCCTTGGGTGGGCGGGGGCGAGGTCGCATGTCGGGTGCGGCGACGTGAGGGCTTGTCGCGCCGTTCCCCGCGCCCCTCAAAGATTGCGCCGTTCCCCGCGCCCCTTGGGTGGGTGAGGGGTGGGGTTGTGTGTCGGGCGCGGGTCGGCTTGGGCTGGGTGCGCCGTTCCCCGCGCCCCTTGGGGTGGGGTGGGTGTGGGGGTTCATTCGGGCCTGGGGGTAGTCGACTTGCGCTGCACCCCGGGCGATCGGCTAGAGTTCGGAGCACGCCGAGGGGCAAGGCCGAGAGGCCCGGCTCACCGGAGTCACGCGGGTGTAGTTCAGTAGCAGAACATCCCCCTTCCAGGGGGAAGGCGCAGTGTGCAATTCCTGTCACCCGCTCTGCATCGCCGGTCTGGTCGTTCTTTTGATCAGGTAGGCTGGTGCTCGCGCCGATCGGTGAAAGCCGGTCGGAGGCAATGCGGACGTAGCTCAGTTGGTAGAGCGCAACCTTGCCAAGGTTGAGGTCGCCAGTTCGAACCTGGTCGTCCGCTCAGCGAAGAAAGGCCCCGGTCACACGACCGGGGCCTTTCTCTTATGTGCCCGACCCACCGTCCCGCCGTCCGGTGCACGGCCGTCTGACATTTGTCATGTCCAGCGGTGACAGCGCGCACTGCCGAACCCCGTCGTCGGCCGGGACGCTTGAGTCATGAATACGAATGAGCCCGTGATCGAGGTCACTGATCTCCGACGCGTCTACGGGGGAGGGTTCGAGGCGGTCCGAGGGGTCTCCTTCGAAGTCGCCCGGGGCGAACTCTTCGCACTGCTCGGCACCAACGGCGCGGGCAAGACCTCCACCGTCGAACTCATCGAGGGCCTCGCCCGGCCGGCCGGCGGCCAGGTGCGCGTCCTCGGCCACGACCCGTACACCCAGCGTTCCGCCGTCCGCCCGCGCATCGGCCTCATGCTCCAGGAGGGCGGCTTCCCCTCCGAGCTGACCGTCTCGGAGACCGTCCGGATGTGGGCCGGCTGCACGAGCGGGGCCCGCCCTGAGAGCGAGGCGCTGTCCCTGGTCGGCCTCACCCGCCGGGCCGGCGTACGCGTGAAGCAGCTGTCCGGTGGCGAGAAGCGGCGCCTGGACCTGGCCCTCGCGCTCCTCGGACGGCCCGAGGTGCTCTTCCTGGACGAGCCGACGACCGGCCTCGACGCCGAAGGGCGCCAGGAGACCTGGGAGTTGGTACGCGAACTGCGCGCCCAGGGCACGACCGTCCTGCTCACCACGCACTACCTGGAGGAGGCGGAAGGGCTCGCGGACCGGCTCGCGATCCTGCACGCCGGAAAGATCGCGGTCTCCGGCACCCCGGCCGAGGTGACCGCCTCCCAGCCGTCGCGGATCTCCTTCGAACTGCCCGACGGCTACTTCCCCGGCGACCTGCCGCCCCTCGACTCCCTCGGCGTCACCGGACACGAGGTCACCGGACGCGTACTGCGGCTGCGTACGAACGAACTGCAGCGGGCCGCCACCGGGCTGCTGACCTGGGCCGAGCGGGCCGGCGTCGAGCTGCGGGGGCTCGACATCCGGTCGGGGTCCCTGGAGGAGGCGTTCCTGCGCATCGCGCGGCACGTCTCGGAGCAGGACGCCCAGGCGGAACAGGCCGGACGGACGGAACAGGCCGGACAGACGCAACAGTCCCAGCACTCCGAGAAGGAGCACGTGGCATGAGCGCGGACACCGTGACCAGGACCGCACCCGCGGCATCGACCGTGACCGCGGTCGGACGCATGACCGCCCTCGCCCGGGCCGAACTCACCCTCCTCTCACGCAGCAGGGCCACCTTCTTCGCGGCCGTCTTCGTGCCGCTGATCCTGCCGCTCAGCCTTCGCTCGACGGTCGAGGACATGGACCTGAAGGGGTCCGGCCTCTCGGTCGGCTCGGTCATCCTGCCCTCCGCCGTCGGCTTCTCCCTGCTCTTCGCCGTCTACAGCTCGCTGGTCAGCGTCTACGCGGCCCGCCGCGAGGAGCTCGTGCTCAAGCGGCTGCGCACCGGGGAACTGCGGGACGCCGAGATCCTCATGGGTGCCGCGGTCCCGTCGGTCCTCATCGGTCTGGTGCAGAGCCTGGTGCTGACGGTCGCCTGTGCGGCGCTCCTGGACGTGGGAACGCCGAAGGCGCCCCTCCTCGCCGTCCTGGGGCTGCTGCTGGGGCTCATGATGTGGCCGGCGCTCGCGGCGGTGACCGCGAGTTTCAGCAGGAGCGTGGAGGGCGCCCAGGTCGCGGCGATGCCCCTGCTGCTCATCTCGATGGTGGGCTCCGGCACGGTCGTGCCCTTCGAGGTCATGCCCGACCGGCTCGCCAGGCTCTGCGAACTCCTGCCGCTGTCCCCGGTGATCACCCTCATCCGCGGCGGCTGGGCCGGGAACCTCTCCACGTCCGAGACCCTGGGCGCGCTCGCGACGGCGCTGGCCTGGACCGTGCTCGCGGTGTTTGCTGTACACAAGTGGTTCCGCTGGGAACCGAGGCGCTGACCCCGGCCCGCGCAGTGCACACGAGCGGGAGCGGTGACGGAGACGGGGACGGTCGGTCATGGGAATCGGGAGTTCGGGAATGCGCAGGCCAAGTCGCTGGTGGCGTGGGAAGAGCACGCTGGCGAAGGTCGAGACGTACACCCGCTGGTCCTTCCACTTCTTCCCGGTGGTGGAGGTCACCGCGATCGGGCTGCCGGTCTTCGGGCAGGTGGGAGCCGGGTTCGCCGTCTGGCTGGTCCTGCCGCTGTGTGCGCACGCCGTGCTGTGCGGGGTGACCGCGTCGAGGTCGCTCGACTGGACGCGCGGCACCCGTGAGCAGCCCGTACGCCTGCTCGTCGTGCTCGGCGTCGTCTCCGTGCTGCTGGGCACCGCCGCACTCAGCCTCGTGAAGCACGGACCGGGCGGCGAGGACACCACGTCGGCGGTGGTCCCGGTCTGCGTGGGCGTGCTGATCTTCGGGACCGGCACCATCGCGCTCGGCGTACGCGGCCGGCTGCGCGTCCTCGGGCTCGTGGCCGGCGTCGCCACGTACGCGGGAGTCATGGCGTTCGCGCTGGGCCTCGACCAGGACGCGGCGCTGGGAACGGCGTTCGCGGTGCTGTTCGGCGGCGGTGGCCTCGTCTTCACCTCCGTCTTCTCCGTCTGGCTGCTCGACGCCGTGTACGAGCTCGACGCGGCCCGGGAGACCCGGACCCGCCTCGCCGTCGCCGAGGAGCGGCTCCGCTTCGGACGCGACCTGCACGACGTGATGGGCCGCAACCTCGCGGTGATCGCCCTGAAGAGCGAACTCGCCGTCCAGCTCGCCCGCCGCGAACGCCCCGAGGCCGTGGACCAGATGATCGAGGTGCAGCGGATCGCCCGCGAGTCGCAGCGCGAGGTCCGCGAGGTCGTACGGGGCTATCGCGAGGCCGACCTCGGCGCCGAACTCGCGGGCGCACAGGGTGTGTTGACCGCGGCCGGGGTCGACTGCCAGGTGACCGGTTCCGCGACCGGGCTGCCGCCTGCGGTCCAGTCGGCGCTCGGCTGGGTCGTACGGGAGGCCACCACGAACGTACTGCGGCACGGCGACGCCCGGCGGTGCCGCGTGACGCTGACCCGCGCGCGCGACCATGTGATCCTCACGGTCGAGAACGACGGGGTGGAGCGGGCCGCCGCCGGGCGGCCGGGGGCGCCCGGCGGTGGATCCGGTCTCGCCGGGCTGCGGGAGCGGCTGGCCGCGGTGGGCGGGACGCTGGAGGCGGGACCCGTCAACGGCGGCCTCTTCCGGGTCGTGGCCGACGTGCCCCTGCCTCCCGGTTCCTCGCCCGCCTTCCCGGCAGGTTCGTCGTCCGCCTCCGCGTCGGACACCGTTGCGCGCTCAGTGAGTGAAGAGGTCACCCCATGACATCCGTACGACCCATCCGGCTGCTGCTCGCCGACGACGAGCACCTCATCCGGGGGGCGCTCGCCGCGCTGCTGGGTCTTGAGGACGATCTGCTGGTGGTGGCGGAGGCGGCCGGCGGGCCCGAGGCGCTGGCGATGGCGCGCGCGCACGAACCCGATGTGGCCGTACTGGATCTGCAGATGCCCGGGGCCGACGGTGTGAGGGTGGCCACATCGCTGCGGACGGAACTGCCCTCCTGCCGTGTGCTCATCGTGACGAGCCATGGGCGCCCCGGGCATCTCAAGCGGGCGCTGACGGCCGGTGTGCGCGGGTTCGTCCCGAAGACGGTGAGTGCGCAACGGCTCGCGGAGATCATCCGTACCGTGCACGCGGGAAACCGTTATGTCGACCCCGAGTTGGCCGCCGACGCGATCTCCGCCGGGGATTCGCCGCTCACCTCGCGCGAGGCCGAGGTGCTGGAGCTGGCCTCCGACGGGGCGCCCGTCGCGGAGATCGCGGAGCGGGCCGCGCTGTCGCAGGGGACCGTACGGAACTATCTGTCGTCGGCGGTGTCCAAACTCGGAGCCGAGAACCGGCACTCGGCGGTGCGTCTCGCACGCGAGCGAGGTTGGGTATAGTTGCTCTCGCGCCACGGCGAAAGCCACCGCGCGGCGCGGACGTAGCTCAGTTGGTAGAGCGCAACCTTGCCAAGGTTGAGGTCGCCAGTTCGAACCTGGTCGTCCGCTCAGAGGAAGAACACCAGAAACCCCCGGTCGTCGAC
>NZ_JBHWZP010000181.1:0-19254 GCF_042728395.1 Streptomyces sp. NPDC060205 | reverse complement strand
GGTCCGGGGCGAAGGGCCGTTCACGTGCGTCCGGGTCTCCGGGGGAAGCAGTCCGTCCGCCGAGCGGGTGGGGCTCAGATCCTGCTCTCGGCGCGGCGGCGCATCCAGAACACCCCGCCGCCGACGAGCGCGAGGCCGACCAGCGAGCCGCCGATCGCCATGTCGGTCGGCGTGGCGCCGTCGGAGCTGCTGCCGCCGAGACCACCGCGGACACCGCCGATGACGGTGAAGGCGGCGGACTTCGTCAGCGCGGGCTTGCCTTCGCAGTGGACCCTGATGTCGTACGCGCCGGGCGTGGCCGAGCTGTTGACGGTCGCGGTCCCCTTCGACGTCTCGCTGTGGTTCCTGATCGGCGAGAGGTCGGCCCGGGGGAACGCCCTGGACGTCATGGTCCCGCCGCTCGGGCAACCGTCGACGGTCACGGTGAGCTGTCCGCCCCGGGCGATGGCGCTGGGCATGGCGACGATATTGCTAGAGGTGTCCCAGGCGACGGCCTGGGAAGCGGTGAGTCCGAGGGCGGCGATTGCTGTCGCAGAGACCGCCAGGGCACGAGTGCTACGCATGTGATCCTCCGCGGAAGGCGCCCCGGGGAACGTCCCCGGGTCGATCGGCGAGAGAACGCCTCCCAGACAGACACTCAGTTGTCGTGCACAGGGCCGCATTTCGAGAATGGTCCGTCCTGGTGAGAGAACACGCCGCCGAAAAGGAACACAATCGGATATTGCCGCAGGTCACGGACCGTCAGAAATTTCCTCGGGGCCGCGACTCGGATGGCGCACGGCGGCCCTCGCCACCACCCGTTCGCCTTTCTCCCGTCGCCCCGCGCGCGGGCTGCGCTTAGCGTTCTCGTATGCGCGACGGACGTGGGCGACGGCCGCGTCGAGAGGGGTGTGCGAATGTCCGTGTCCGAGCTGGCCGAAGAGGAGGAGCGCCCGAGGAAGCGCGCTCCCTGGGGTGTCATAGCGCTTGTTCTGCTGACCGGACTCGCTCTGATTCGCAATGGCTCGGGAGAGTTCGACGTGGGGCCCCCGCAGCCCGCGACGGCCGCCGCCGCGGACAGCGCCGGCACGGACAGGTCACGGCCGGGAGCCCCGGCCCCTCTGTCCTTCTCCGTGGCGGACCGCATCAGGATCCCGGCGATCCAGGTCGACGCCCCCGCCGTGCCGGTGGGTCTCGACATGGACGGCTGGGTGGACGCGCCGCCGCCGGAGGACCCGAACCTCGCGGGCTGGTTCTCGGGCGCGGTCTCCCCCGGGGAGAAGGGCACGGCCGTGGTCGTGGGCCATGTCGACAACCGGCAGGGCCCCGCCGTCTTCTACGGTCTCGGCGCCCTGAAAAAGGGAAACCGCGTTGAGGTGGGGCGCAGGGACGGAAAGACCGCCGTGTTCGAGATCTATGGCATCGAGGTCTTCGAGAAGAACAATTTCCCCGGCGACCGCGTCTACGGGAACACCGGTAATCCGGAATTGCGTGTCATCACCTGCGGAGGCGGTTTCTCCAAGCAGAACGGCTACGACGGGAATGTCGTCGCGTTCGCCCGCCTGGTCGAGGTCCGCTGAACACTGCTGAGCGCGGCCCGGCCGGGTGGGCGAGGAGCCCGCCCGGCCGGAGTTCGTCCCGGTGCTAGGTGAGCTGCCGCCGGGGCACGGTGATGTGGTAGCCCGAGTCCAGCAGCCGCGGGAGATAGTCGCGCAGGGCCCGCACGCTCTGTGAGCGGTTGCCGCCCGCGTCGTGCGAGAGCACCACGACGCCCGGCCCGGCCCCCTTCATGACCCGGCGCTCGATGGTCCGGGTACCCGGTGTGGTCCAGTCCAGGGTGTCGACGGTCCAGGCGAGCGGCTCCATGCCGAGGTCGGCGCCGACCTCGAAGACGGCCCGGTTCCAGGCCCCGTACGGCGCGCGGAACCAGCCGGGCCGCTCGCCGTACGCCTCCTCGATGACATCGCTGGTGCGTTCCATCTGGGAACGGACGGCGGATCTGCTCAGCCGGGTCATGAGGGGGTGGGACCAGGTGTGGTTGCCGACGATGTGCCCCTCGTCGGACATCCGGCGCAGCATGTCCTTGTTGTCGGCTGCCATCTCGCCGCACACGAAGAACATGGCGCGCACGTCGTGGGCCTTGAGGGTCCGCAGGATGCCGGGGGTGTAGCGGGGGTCGGGGCCGTCGTCGAAGCTCAGCACCATGCTGCGCTCCCGGTCCGACATCCGCAGGAACGGTTCGTGCCGTACGAGGGTGCGGGCGGGCGTGCCGCGGGCCGGACCGTATCCGGCGATGGGCTGCAGCCGGTAGGCGGAGGGCCTGCGGACGGCTCTGTTCGCCTGGGCGCCCGCGGCGGGCGCGGCGGAGGACCGGGCCGGGGGGCCGGGTTCGGCGCCGAGCAGGTGTACCGCGCCGGCCGCGCCCGCCGCTCCGAGGGCGGCGGCACCGGCGAGCAACGCCCGGCGCCGCGAGAGGAACTGATCCTTATTCATGACTAATCAGTCGCCCGGCGGACGCGCGCCCAGCACATCGCCACCGGTGCGGTCGTATGAAAACACCCGCCTGGAGCATCTGCCGGCCGGCCGCGCCACCGGCGTCCGGGGTCCCGGACGGCGGCCCGCTCCGCCTGTTCCGATAGCCTCGGGCCGTGACGGAACAGCACTCCCACCAGTTCGAACGTGGCACGGACGGGCCCAAGGTCATCCTGGCCGGCGTGGACGGCTCCGAGTCCTCGCTGCGGGCGGCGTCCTACGCCGCGGGGCTGGCCCGGCGGCAGCGGGCTCTGCTCACGCTGGTGTACGTACAGCCGGTGATGGCGGCGGGTGCGGCGCTCGGGGTACCGGTCGCCGACACGACCGACCAGATCGCCGAGGAGCTGGTCCGGGACATCCAGGAGGCGGCCGAGCAGGTCAAGGGCATATTCGATGTGCGCTGGGAGTTCCACACGTTCCGCGGGGACCCGTACAACGGGCTCGTCCAGGCGGCCGAGCAGCTGAAGGCGGACGCCGTCGTGGTGGGCGCGTCGGAGCAGGCGGGGCACCGGATCGTCGGTTCCGTCGCGATCCGGCTGGTGAAGGCGGGCCGCTGGCCGGTGACGGTGGTGCCGTAGCGGGGCCTTCGGCCGGAGCGGCGACCGGCCGAATCGCCGGACCGTCGAGGTCCGGACAGATGCGGAGGCGGAGCCTTCCGTCCCGGTTGACCGTTCGTCGTACCGTTCGTCGACGGGTTCGACCGTCTGCCGACGAGCCGTGTCCTGGCCCTGTCCCGGCGGGACGCCCTGCGCTGGCATACGGCCATGACGGCCGCCATCACCATGACCAGCAGGACGACCGCCGAGCACGAGCTGGCCGAATTGCAGCGGGAGCACGGAGCGCCGCTCTTCGCCCTGATGCTGAGGCTCTCCGACGGAGACCGCCAGCGCGCCGAGGATCTGGTGCAGGAGACATTCGTACGTGCCTGGCAGCATCCCGAGGCCCTGCGCGCCGACGACTTCGATTCCGTACGGCCCTGGCTGCTGACCGTGGGGCGGCGGCTGGCCATCGACGCGCGGCGGGCCCGGCAGGCGCGGCCCGCGGAGGTCGGGGACGCCGTGCTGGAGAGCGCCAGGGTCGCGGCGGACCACGCGGAGCGGTCGGTCGCGACCCTCGATGTGCGGGAGGCTGTGAAGACTCTCACTCCCGAGCACCGTGAAGTCCTGGTGCAGGTGTATTTCCGCGGGGCCAGCGTGGCGGAGGCCGCCGCAGCCCTGGGTATTCCGGCCGGTACGGTGAAGTCCCGCGCGTACTACGCGCTGCGCGCCCTGCGCCGGGTTCTTCCGGGATACGCGGCCGACCTGCGGTGAAACCGCGGGTTAGGTCAAGCCTCCGTAAAGCGCCTTGCTGAGGATCATGGTTGAGCAATCAGCTGTCCTCATCCGTGTTCCCCGATGGGGCCCGGGTTCGGGCGACGCGCACGCACCGGAGGAAGGCAGGAAGGGATGCTGCACAGAGGTCAAGAGAGCACGGACGGCACCGGCGGCGGAGAACTCACCGTCCCCATGGCGTGGTTGTACGCGGAGTACATCGCCGACGAACTGCTGCGGACCGGTGACCTGATGCCGCCCACGTCCTTCGAGTTCAGAGCCGGGCGCGACGCGCTGGCTCTCACCATCTTCCTGTCCGACACCGGTGGCGAGCTGTCCGGCATCCGGGTGGTGACGCAGCTGGAGACCTGGCTGTCGCTGACGGCGTACGACCAGCCGTGGCAGGACTGGGTGGCCGAGCGCATGGCCGGGCTCGCGGCCGAGGCCGCCGACGCGGGCGGTCCGTCGCCCGATCTGGATCTGGCGACCGCGGCCTGGCGCTGGCTGGAGGAGACCGAACTGCTCGCGCCCGACCTGGACGCGGTGCCCGGCGGTGGCCCCGTCATCGGCGAGGACGACGGCCCCAAGGTGTGGACCCCTGCCTGGCAGCTGGGGCTGCCGCTCGGGCATCTGGCGATCCATCTTTTCTGATTTTTTCGACCACTCCCCCAGCTGATCCCCCGACGGAGCCCCCGGCCGGCTCCCCTGACCAGTTTTTTTTCGAACCTCGACCAATCCGCGGGCCCGACCGCTCCGAATCTCCAGGTTGCATTCCGGACGGGGCTTGAGTGATTCGGCGGTCCCCTGCGTACCGGTGGGCAAGTAGCTACTCCCCGCACACCCCCACCCATCGGCACGGCATGAGGATTTGGTATGAGGTCGCTGGAACGCCACCGCGACGTCGGCGCATACGCGCTAGGCGTGCTGGACGAGGCGGATGCCTTCCGCTTCGAGGACCACCTCATGGAGTGTCCCCAGTGTGCGGTTCAGATACATGAACTGTCCGCGACGACACGGTCGTTGCGGGCGTACGCGCAAGCGACGCCACGCTCGGTGAACCCCATGACCCAGGCAGGGCCGGGCCTGCTGGACCGGCTCCTGGAGGATGTCGTCACGGCCCGCAGGAGCGGGCGCAGGCGCTGGCTGTACGCGGTCGCCGCCGCCGTGGTCTTCGCGGTCGGCGGGCCCGCGGTCGCGGTCTTCTCCGGCGACGGGAGCACCGACGCCGACACGGTCGCCGCGACCGATCAGGGAACCGGTGTGTGGGCCCAGGTCACCGTCCACGACCGGGCCTACGGCAGTGAGGTGGACGCGAAGGTCAAGCACGCGCCCGCCGAGCAGTCCTGCGAACTCGTCGCCGTCGGCCGCGACCGGTCGGAACAGGTCATCCTGAGCTGGACGGTGCCCAAGGGGGCCTCGTCGCCCTCCGACGGCATGCGAGGCGCCGCCGCGATGCATCCCTCGGACATCGCCGAGTACGTCGTGCGCACGGCGGACGGGGAGCGTCTGGTGTCGATCGAGATGCCCTGAGCGCAGGCCGCCTATTTGAGGAACTTGCTCATCCTGCGGTCCGCGAGGGGCTTGCCGCCCGTCTGGCAGGTCGGGCAGTACTGGAGCGACGAGTCGCTGAAGGAGACCTCGCGGACGTTGTCCCCGCAGACCGGGCAGGGCTCGCCCGTCCGTCCGTGGACGCGGAGCCCGCTCTTCTTCTCGGCCTTGAGGCGGCCCGCGGCGACTCCGCGGGACCGCTCGACGGCTTCCATGAGGGTGGCCCGCAGCGCCTCGTACAGCCGTCCGGTCTCCTGCGGTGTCAGCGCGGAGGCCAGCTTGAACGGCGACATCTTCGCGGCGTGCAGGATCTCGTCGCTGTAGGCGTTGCCCACCCCCGCGATCAGGCTCTGATCGCGCAGGGCGCCCTTCAGCTGTCTGCGCTCGCCCTCCAGGAGCGCGGCGAACCGGGCCTCGTCGAAGTCGTCGGCCAGCGGGTCCGGGCCGAGGCGGGCCACGCCGGGCACCTCGCCGGGGTCCCGTACGACGTACACCGCGAGCCGTTTCTGGGTGCCGGCCTCGGTGAGGTCGAAGCCCGCGCCGGTCTCCAGGGCGACGCGCATCGCCAGGGGGCCCTTGCCGGGGCGGGGCGGCCCGTCGGGCAGCCGGTCCTTCCAGTGGAGCCAGCCCGCGCGGGCCAGATGCGTGACGAGGTGCGGGCCGCCGGCGGTCTCCAGATCCAGGAACTTGCCGTGCCGGTGCACGGCGGTGACCTCGCGGCCCTCCAGGGCGCCGGGCGGCGGATCGTACGTCTTGAGCACACTGATCGCGACGGGCAGCACACGGCTGATCTCGTGGCCGAGCAGATGTCCGACCAGGAAGTCCTTCAACGCTTCGACCTCGGGCAGCTCCGGCATAAGTCCCAGGGTGCCACTCGCGCCCCGAAAGGGGCGCGGGGAACTGCGCGCTCAGCCCCCACAGAGCCGCACGTCACATCCACGCGAACCCGTCCCCCTCACTCCCCTTCCGGCACAAGGAACTCGCACCAGACGCACTTGCCGCCGCCCCGCGCCTCCACACCCCACACGTCCGCGATCCGGTCCACCAGCAGGAGTCCCCGGCCGGAGACCCCGGACTCGCCCGCCTCCCGGCGCCGGGGAAGCGCGCTGGACGCGTCCTCGACCTCGACGCGGATGCGCCGCTCCGGACCCGTGAGGGCGCGCAGGGTGACGACGGCGGCGCCCTCCGTGTGCATGAGCGCGTTGGTGATCAGCTCGTCGGCGATCAGCTCGATCTCGTCGGCGCGCTCCCCGGCGCCCCAGGACCGTACGGCCGCGCGGACCATGTGCCGGGCCTCGGTGAGCGCCTCCGGGTCCCCGGGCCCCACATGCTGCTGGACCCGCCCGCCGGAGCGCTGCGCGTCCCTGCCCACGCGGCGGAGCAGGAGCAGCGCCACGTCGTCCTCGCCGCCGCGTTCCTCGGCGACGTCGATGAGACGGTCGGCGAGGTCGCGGACGTCGTCGGGTCCGGTGGCGACGAGCGCGCGCAGGGTCCGCATGCCGTCGTCGAGGTCGCTGCCCGGCTGTTCGACCAGGCCGTCGGTGCACAGGAGCAGTGTCTGGCCGGGATCGAGTTCCAGGGTGTCGACCGGGTATTCGAGGCGCCCGAACTCGGCGGACAGCCCGAGGGGCAGGCCGCCCGCCACGGCGAGCCGGTGGCAGCCGCCGTCCGTGTCGCGGACCAGCGGGTCGATGTGCCCTGCCCGGACGATCTGGACCACTCCGGTGTCGAGGTCGGCCTCCGCGTACAGGCAGGTCGCGAAGCGCTCGGTGTCGAGTTCGTGCAGGAAGACGGAGGCGCGGGCCATGACGGTCGCGGGGGTGTGACCCTCGGCCGCGTAGGCGCGCAGGACGATCCGCAGCTGGCCCATGACGGCCGCCGCGTGCGTGTCGTGGCCCTGGACGTCGCCGATGACGGCGCCGACCCGGCCGCCGGGCAGCGGGATCACGTCGTACCAGTCGCCGCCGATCTCGCGGCCGAGGGAGCCCGAGCGGTAGCGCACGGCGACGTCGGCGCCGGGCACGCGCGGGATCGTGCGCGGCAGCATGGCCTGCTGGAGGCCCTGGGCGAGGTCCTTCTCCTGCTCGTAGAACATGGCGCGCTGGAGGCTCTGCGCGATGCTGCTGCCGAGGGCGACGAGGACGTTGCGGTCCTGGGCGGAGAAGCCGCGCCGGTCGTTGTAGAGCAGGCCCATGGCTCCGATGGGCCTGGCCTGCGCGATGAGGGGCAGATAGGCCGCCGAGGTGATGTCGAGTGCGGTGATGTGCGGCCACAGCAGCGGATAGCGCCGGGCGAATTCCTCCGGCGACTCGATGAAGCGCGGGGTCAGCGTGCGCACGACCTCGCTCATCGGGTACTGCTCGTCGATGCCGGTGACCAGCGTGCCGGGTACGAAGCTGCCCTCGGGGCCCTCCGCGACCAGCCGGATGCGGCCGGCCTCGACGAGGCCCATGACGAGGCTGGTCGCGCCCAGGTGGGTGACGCCCTGGTTGTTCTGCAGGACGTCGATGACGTCCTGGACCGTGCGGGCGTGGGCGAGGGCCGCCGTGGTGATCTGTACGACGTTCGTCTGCCGGCGGCGGGCCTCGATGTCCAGGGCGGCCCTCTCGCGCCGGTCCTGGGCCTCGCTCAGTTCCCGGGTGGCGTCACGGATGATGCCGATGATGCGGCGCGGCCGGCCGGTCGCGTCCCGCTGGATGTAGCCCTGGGTGTGGGTCCAGCGCAGGGTGCCGTCCCGGCGGCGGATGCGGAAGTACGCCCCGTAGTTCTCGCTGCCGTCCTTGAGGGACTGGGAGACGTGGGTGTCGAGGCGGTGGGCCTCGTCCGGCGGCACGCGCGGGGCCAGGTTCTCCGGACGGCCGGCGTACTCCTCGGGGAGCACGTCGAAGATCTCGTGGGCCAGGGCGTCCATCCGCATGAGACCGGTGTCCAGGTCCCAGTCGAAGCTGCCCATGCGGTTGAGCGCCAGGATCGGATCCGGTTGGGCGGGCCAGTCGTCCGGGAGTGACAGGGCGCTCTCACCCCGATCAACCATGTGTTCACCTTGTCAGGGTTTATCCGAATTCTCGACTCGGCCAGGGCCGTAATGTGGTCGCTCCGCGAGCAGCGCCACCTGAGAGGGACCGCCTGAGAGGGAAGGGAGCGGTCGGCGTGGAGTGGTTCACCGCCCCGGAGTACTGGACCGGCCGGCTGGTCTTCCAGCGGGCGCTGGCGGTGGTTTATCTCGTCGCGTTCCTGGGCGCCGCTCTCCAGTTCCGTGCGCTGATCGGCGAGCGCGGCATGCTGCCGGTGTCCCGGTTCGTGGCCCGGGTGCCGTTTCGGCGGGCGCCGAGCGTCTTCCACCTCCACTTCTCGGACCGCTTCTTCGCGGCCTGGGCGTGGACGGGCTGCGCGGTGTCGCTGGCGCTCGTCGCGGGGCTGGACAACCGCCTCCCGCTGTGGGGCGCCATGCTGCTCTGGCTCGTCCCGTGGGTGCTCTACCTGTCGATCGTGAACGTCGGCCAGACCTGGTACGGCTTCGGCTGGGAGTCCCTGCTCCTGGAGACCGGCTTCCTCGCGGTGTTCCTCGGCAACGACGAGATCGCGCCGCCCGTCGTGGTGCTCTTCCTGCTGCGCTGGATCCTGTTCCGGGTGGAGTTCGGGGCCGGGCTGATCAAGATGCGCGGCGACGCGTGCTGGCGGAAGCTGACCTGCCTCGACTTCCATCATGAGACCCAGCCGATGCCGGGTCCGCTGAGCTGGTTCTTCCACCACCTGCCGAAGCCGTTCCACCGGGCCGAGGTGGCCGCCAACCACGTCACGCAACTCGTCGTGCCGTTCCTGCTGTTCGCCCCGCAGCCGGTCGCCACGGCCGCCGCCGCCCTGATGATCGTCACCCAGCTGTGGCTGGTCCTGTCCGGCAACTTCTCCTGGCTGAACTGGATCACGATCGTCCTCGCCGTGCCGGCCCTGACCCTGCCCGGCAAGGCCCCGCAGGTCCCCGGCGCCCCGCTCTGGTACGAGATCGTGGTCCTGTCGGCCGCGGCACTGATCGTGTTCCTCAGCCACGGCCCGGTCCGCAACATGGTCTCCCGCCGCCAGACCATGAACCGCTCCTTCGACCCGCTCCATCTGGTGAACACCTACGGGGCGTTCGGCAGCGTCAGCCGCTTCCGGTACGAGGTGGTGGTCGAGGGCACGGCCGACTCCGTACCCCGCGAGGACACGGGCTGGCTGGAGTACGAGTTCCGCGGCAAGCCCGGCGATCCGCGGCGCTGGCCCCGCCAGTTCGCGCCCTGCCATCTGCGGCTCGACTGGCTGATGTGGTTCGCCGCGCTCTCCCCCGCCTACGCCGAGCCCTGGTTCGGCGGCTTCGTGGAACGCCTCCTGGCGAACGACCGCGACACGCTCCGCCTCCTGCGCCGCTCCCCGTTCCCCCCGGACGCCCCGCCCCGCTTTGTCCGGGCCCGTCTCTACCGCTACCGGTACACGACCTGGGAGGAACTGCGGCGGACGGGCGCGTGCTGGGAGCGGACGTATGTGCGGGAGTTCTTCCCGCCGACGCGGCTGGACGCGTAGCCCTCCGGCTCAGAGGCGGTAGACGCGCTCGGCCGTGCCCTCGAAGACCTGTGCGCGTTCGTCGCCGCTCAGGTCCAGCGTCAGCCCCTCGGCCATCAGCGCGACTCCGCCGTACGTGGTCGCCAGCGTGCACACGGGCCAGTCGGAGCCGAACATGAGGCGCCCCGGGCCGAAGGCGTCCAGGGCGGTGTCCGCGTACGGCAGCAACTCCCGCCGCCGCGCCTGCGCCGACCTCCGCCGGGTCAGGTCCGTCTCCGTCACCATCCCCGACAGCTTGCCCACCGTGTTCGGCAGTGCGGCCAGTGCCCTGACGTGCGAGGCCCATGGCTCCAGTTCACCCGAGGCGATGGGCGGCTTCCCCAAGTGGTCCAGCACGAAGGCGAGTTCGGGAAGCACGGAGGCCGCCCGGACACAGGCCGGCAGCTGATGGGGAAGTACCACCAGGTCGTACACGAGCCCGGCCGCCGCCACCGCGCCGAGTCCCCGGCGGACATCCGGGCGTGACAGCCACTCGGGGTCGGGTTCCCCCTGGACCTGGTGGCGGATGCCCTTCAGGTACCGGCCGCCCGGCAGCTCGCGCAGCCGGGCCAGCTCGTCCGCCACATCGGGGCGGGTGAGGTCCGTCCAGCCCACGACACCGCCGATCAGGTCGTGCTCCTCGGCGAGGGACAGGAACTCCGGGGTCTCCTGCGCCACCGTGACCGTCTGCACCAGGACGGTCCGGCGCACTCCCGCGGCGCGAGCCTCCGGCTCCAGGTCCGTCATGGTGAAATTCCGTCTGAGGGGCGCCAGTTCGGGCCCCGTGATCCAGTCCTGGTCGCGTACGGACAGGTCCCACACGTGATGGTGGGCGTCGACGACGTCCGTGCGGGTGCCCGTCACGGCAGCTCCCAGACGACCGGCAGGCCGGCCTCCGAGCCCACGGCCGAGTAGTCGTGCACCACGTCGAGGAGCTGCGCCATCCGGGACTGCCAGGCGATGTTGACGGGCAGCTTCTCCAGTTCGGCGAGCAGTCGCGCGTAGTCCTCGCACTCCAGGAGGTGGAAGAGGTCGGGGCCGCTGCGCCAGATGGTCCAGGACGTGGCTCCGGCGGCGCGGATCGCGTCCGTGAGTTGCGTGGGCACCTCGCGGTGCGCGGCCTCGTACGCGTCGATGCGGTCGACGCGGACCTTGGTGTGCAGGGCGACTCTCATGCGGACTCCTCGGACGGGACCGGCGCTTCGGTGGGCAGCAGGCCCGTCTCCCTCAGTTCCTGCCAGAGGCTCGCGGGCACGTCGGCCGTGAACTGCGTTGCGCAGTCGTGTACTTCGTGGGGCGAGCGGGCGCCGACGAGGACGGCCGCGACCGCCGGGTGGGCCGCGCAGAAGGCGAGGGCCGCCGCCCGCAGCGTCGTGCCGTGCCGGTCCGCCGCCGCCCTGAGGGCCAGTGCCCGGTCGAGCAGCTCAGGTCGCGCAGGACGGTAGTTGTACCTTGCCCCCGGCTTCGGGTCGGCCAGCAGGCCGGAGTTGAAGGCGCCGCCGATGACGACGGACGTACCGCGTTCCTCGGCGGCCGGGAGCAGGTCCGTGAGCGCACCCTGGTCGAGCAGCGTGTAGCGGCCGGCGCACAGCACCACGTCGACATCCGTGTCGCGGAGGAAGCGGGTGAGCATCCCGGCCTGGTTCATGCCCGCGCCTATCGCGCCCACCACCCCCTCCGCACGCAGCTTCTCCAGCACCGGATAGCCCTCGCGGAAGGCCTCCTCGGCGTGGTCGTCCGGGTCGTGGAGATAGACGACGTCCACCCGGTCGAGGCCGAGCCGCTCCAGACTGGCGTCGAGGGTACGGCGTATGCCGTCCGCGCTGAAGTCCCACACCCGGCGGTGCGTGGCGGGTACCGCGAACCCGTTGGCAAGGTCGTCGCCGCCCGCGTCGGTGGGCTCCAGACGGCGGCCCACCTTGGTCGAGACGGTGTACTCCGCCCGGGGACGCCCGCGCAGGGCCGCCCCGAGGCGTCGTTCGGAGTGGCCGATGCCGTAGTGGGGCGCGGTGTCGAAGTAGCGGATGCCCGCGTCCCAGGCGGCGTGCACGGTCGCGTGCGCCTGCTCCTCGGGGACCTCGCTGTAGAGGCCGGCGATACCGGCGGCCCCCAGCCCCAGCGAGGTGACCTCGACGGAGCCGCGGCCGAGCGTGCGGGTGCGTAGCTGCGTCCGCATGCCGGTCACCGGCCCGCCGGGCGCAGCCGCAGCCCCTGCATGCCGCCGTCGACCGCGAGGGCCGTACCGGTGGTGGCGCCGGACAGCGGGCTCGCCAAATAGGCGATGGCGCCGGCGACTTCGTCGGCCGTGACGAGGCGTCCGGTGGGCTGGCGGGCCGCAAGGGCGGTCCGCTCGGCGGCGGGGTCGGGGGCGGCGTCCAGGAGGCGGCCGACCCAGGGGGTGTCGACCGTGCCGGGGTTCACGCAGTTGACGCGGACGCCCTCGCGGACGTGGTCGGCGGCCATGGCGAGGGTCAGCGACAGGACCGCGCCCTTGGACGCGGAGTACAGGGCGCGCTGCGGGAGCCCCGCGGTGGCGGCGATGGAGCAGGTGTTCACGACGGCGGCGTGCGAGGACTTCCGCAGGTGCGGCAGGGCCGCCCGGGACACACGCACCATGCCGACGACGTTGACGTCCAGGACGCGGTGCCAGGTCTCGTCGTCGTTGTCCTCGACGGTGCCCTGAGCGCCGATGCCCGCGTTGTTGATCAGCACGTCCAGGCCGCCGAGATCGGCGACCGCGGCGGCGACGGCCCGGCGTACGGACTCGTCGTCGGTGACGTCGGCCTGGTAGCCGAGCAGCGGCTTGTGGACGCTGTCCGGGTCCAGGTCGAGCACGGCGACCTGGGCGCCGCGGGCGGCGAGGAGTTCCGCGGTGGCCCGGCCGATACCGGAGGCGCCGCCCGTCACCAGCGCCTTGAGTCCCTCGAAGTCACTCATGCCGCCTGCTCCTTCTGCTGCTTCCGGGTCTGCTGTTCCTGCTGTTCGGTCTGCTGCTGTTCGGTCCGCTGCCGTTCGAGGTCGGCGGCCCAGAACGTGCCGCCGGGGAAGGTGAACTCGGCGATGGACTCCGGCCGCATGGCCGCCGAGAAGCCCGGCAGGGTGGGTGCCCTGTACCGGCCCTCTCCGATCACCACCGGGTCGAGGAAGTGGTCGTGCAGATGGTCGACGTACTCGATCACGCGGTTCTCGGTCGTCGCGGAGAGCGCCACGTAGTCGAACATCGAGAGGTGCTGGACGAGTTCGCACAGTCCGACACCGCCGGCGTGCGGGCAGACGGGGACGCCGAACTTGGCGGCCAGGAGCAGGATCGCGAGGTTCTCGTTGACTCCGCCGACCCGGGCCGCGTCGATCTGCAGGACGTCGATCGCGCCCGCCTGGAGCAGTTGCTTGAAGATGATCCGGTTCTGTACGTGCTCCCCGGTGGCGACCTTGACCGGCGCGACGGCCTCGCGGACGGCGGCATGGCCGAGGACGTCGTCGGGGCTGGTGGGCTCCTCGATCCAGTACGGGTCGAACTCGGCCAGTGCCCTGGTCCACTCGATGGCCTCGTCGACGTTCCACCGCTGGTTGGCGTCGATGGCGATCCGGATGTCGGGGCCGACGACGGCCCGGGCGACCCGGCAGCGGCGTACGTCGTCCGCGAGGTCCGCGCCGACCTTCAGTTTGATCTGGGTGAAGCCGTCGGCGACGGCCTGGCGGGCCAGCCGGGTGAGCTTCTCGTCGGAGTAGCCGAGCCAGCCGGGCGAGGTGGTGTAGCCGGGGAAGCCGCGCTCCTTCAGCAGCGCGGTGCGTTCCGCCGCGCCCTCCCTGCCGTGGCGCAGCAGGCCGAGCGCGTCCTCGGGGGTGAGGACGTCCGCGATGTACCGGAAGTCCACCTGGGCGACGAGCCATTCCGGGGTGGCGTCGGCGAGGAGCTGCCACAGGGGCTTGCGGGCGCGTTTGGCGGCGAGGTCCCAGACGGCGTTGACGACCGCGCCGATCGCCATGTGCATCACGCCCTTCTCGGGCCCGAGCCAGCGCAGTTGGCTGTCGCCCGTGAGGTCGCGGGCGAGGGATCCCGGGTCCGCGCACAGCTCTTCGACCGACCGCCCGAGGACGTGCGGGCGCAGCGCCTCGATCGCGGCGACCTGGACGTCGTTGCCCCGCCCGATGGTGAAGGTGAACCCGTGCCCCTCCAGCCCGCCGCCCGTGTCGTCGTCGGTACGCAGCACGACGTACGCCGCCGAGTAGTCGGGATCCGGATTCATGGCATCGGACCCGTCGAGCTCACGCGAGGTGGGGAAACGGATGTCATAGGTGTCGACCGCGGTGACGCGAGCGGCGGATGAGGACACAGGAATACCTTTCGGTCGAGCCCCGTAAGGGGCGCGGGGAACTGCGCGGCCAGCCACAACGCACCCGCGGGTGCACACCACGCTCAGTCCTGCGCCCGGCCGGTCGTCACCCGAGCGATCATCAGAGCGACCAGGATGATCCCCCCATAAATGGCCTGGATCCAGAAGGACGGAACCTGCGCGAGAGTGAGCAGGTTCTGAACCACCCCAAGAAGGAGCACGCCCGTCAGGGCGCCGAACATCGTGCCCTTGCCCCCGTCGAGGCTGATCCCCCCGATCACCGCCGCGGCGAACACCGTGAAGATCATGTTCTGCCCCTGGTTGGCGTTGATCGCGCCGACGTAGCCGGTCTGCATCAGGCCGCCGACCGCGGCCAGCGTCCCCGCGACGACGAACACGCCGAGCATGACCCGCTCGACCCTGATGCCGGCCGCGCGCGCCGCGTCCGGGTTGCCGCCGATCGCGTACAGGGCGCGTCCCCAGCGGTGGTACTTGAGGACGAATCCGGCCACCGCGAACGCGGCCGCCGCCAGCCACACCGAGATCGGCACGGTCAGGAAGGTGGTGGTGGCCAGGGTGTAGAACGCGTCGGGCATCCCGAACAGCGTCTTGCCCTCGGTCGCGCCGACGAGCAGACCACGCAGGATGATGAGCATCGCGAGCGTCACGATAAACGCGTTGAGCTTGAGCTTCACGACGAGGAAGCCGTTGAACCCGCCGATGACCGCGCCGACGACGAGGATCGCGAGGAGGGCGATGCCCGCGGGCAGCTCCGTGCCCCAGCCGGACTGCGCGGCGGGCAGCAGCAACAGCGCGCCGACGGCGGGCGCGATGCCGACGACCGACTCCAGGGACAGGTCGAACTTGCCGGTGATCAGGACGAGGGACTCGGCGAGGACCACCATCGCGAGGGCCGCGGAGGCGCCCAGGACGGAGATCAGGTTCTGCTCGGTGAGGAAGGCGTCGTTGACGAACGCGCCGAGCACCAGCAGCAACAACAGGGCCGGTACGAGAGCGAGTTCGCGGGCCCTGCGCAGGAGTACGGCCTTGGCGTCGGCCTTGCTCCGCAGGGGGCGCAGGGGGCGCAGGGGGGTGGGGGCCGAGGCCGACGGGGCCTTCGTGTCAGCCATGGTGGTCCACTCCTTCGATGGAGGCGATCAGCTCGTGGTCGCGCCAGCCCGCCGGGTGCTCGGCGACGACACGGCCGTGGAAGAGGACGAGGACGCGGTCGCAGCGGCGCAGGTCGTCGAGTTCGTCGGAGACGACGAGGACGGCGGTGCCGTCGTCGCGGGCCGAGTCCATACGGGACAGCAGGGACTCCTTGGACTTCACGTCGACGCCCGCGGTGGGGTTGATCAGGACCAGCAGCCTGGGGTCGGAGGCGAGGGCCCGGGCCATGACGACCTTCTGCGCGTTGCCGCCGGAGAGGTCGGAGACGGGCTGGTCGGGGCCCTCGGTGTGGATGTCGAGGCGTTCGATCAGCTCACCGGCGAAGCCGCGCCGGCGGTCGGTGCCGACGAATCCGTACCTGCCGAGCCGGTCCAGGACGGTCAGGGTGGCGTTGTCGCCGACGGTCATCCCGAAGACGAGTCCCTGGCCGTGCCGGTCGCGCGGCACGCAGCCGACGCCGGCCCGCAGCGCGGCGGTGACGTCACCGAACGGCAGCCGTCTGCCGTCCAGTTGAGCGGTTCCGGCGGTCGGTGTGTGCAGTCCCGTGAAGGACTCGGCCAGCTCGATCTTCCCGCTGCCGCTGGACCCGGCGAGACCGACGACCTCCCCGCCGCGCACGCGCAGATCGACGCTCTCGTACGCGTCCGACGTCAGCCCGTGTGCTTCGAGGACGACGGGCGCTTGCGCGTCGACCTCCCCGCGGGCGGCCTTCTCCTCCACGGCGGCGATGGACTCCCCCGCCATGGCCTCGACCAGGGCGGCCCTCGGCAGGTCGGCGACCGGCGCGGTGGTGATCCAGCGGGCGTCCCGCAGGACCGTCACGGTCTGGCAGACCTCGTACACCTCCTGGAGGTGGTGCGAGATGAACAGGAAGGTGACGCCGGACTCCTGGAGGGCGCGCATCCGGGTGAAGAGGCGTTCGATCTCGCGGTTGTCGAGCTGGGCGGTCGGCTCGTCGAGGACGATGAAGCGTGCACCGAAGCTCAACGCCCTGGCGATCTCGACCATTTGGCGGTCCTCGACCTTGAGGTCGGCGGTCCGCGCCCCGGGGTCGACCCGCACGTCCCAGGTGTCGAGCACCTCGGCAGCCTCGCGCTGCAGCCGGCGCCAGCTGATGAAGCCGCCGCGGCCCCGGGGCTGCCGGTTGATGAAGAGGTTCTCGGCGACCGTCAGCTCCGGTACGACGGTGGGTTTCTGGTAGACGCAGGCCACCTTGCGCCGCCAGGCGTCCCGGTCGGTCAGCGCGGGCGCGGGCTCGCCGTCGAAGCGGACCGTGCCCTCGTCGGGCGCCTGGAGGCCGGTCAGGACGGTGACGAGGGTGGACTTGCCCGCGCCGTTGCGGCCGACGAGTGCGTGGGACTCGCCTGCGTACACGGTCAGTTGTCCGTCGGCGAGGGCGACGGTGGGGCCGTACCGCTTGGCGATGCCCCGCGCCTGAACGAGTGGTGTGCTCATTTGACCGTGTTGCCCCACAGCTCGGGGTCGTCGACGTTGTCCTTGGTCACCAGCGGCGCGGGCAGCTGGTCCTCAAGGATGCCGCCGGGCAGCTTGACGATCTCCGAGCCGTGGTCCGTGGGACCCGGCTCGAAGGTCTTCCCCGCCATCGCCGCCTTGATGTAGTACATGCCGTACTTGGCGTAGAGGTCGGCCGGCTGCGAGACCGTGGCGTCGATCTGGCCCTTGCGGATCGCGTCGAACTCCTGCGGGATGCCGTCGTTCGAGACGATCGAGATGTGGCCCTTCTCGCCGGCCTTCTTCAGCAGCCCCTTGGACTTGAGGGTCTGCAGCGTGGGCGCGAGATAGACGCCGCCCGCCTGCATGTAGATGCCCTTGATGTCGGGGTTGGCGTTGAGGAGGGTGTCCAGCTTCGAGGCGGCGGTGTCCGACTCCCACTTGGCGGGGATCTCCAGGACCTTCAGCTTCGGGAACTTCTTCTTGACGCAGGTGCGGAAGGCCTCGGAGCGGTCGCGGCCGTTGACCGAGGCGAGGTCGCCCATGATCTGCACGACCTTGCCCGAGGGGATCTGCCCGCCGAGGTACTCGCAGGCCTTCTCCCCGTACGCCACGTTGTTCGCGCGGACGACCATCGCGACCTTGCCCTTCTCGGGCGCCACGTCGACGGCGACCACGGGCACGCCCTTGCGTTCGGCCTGGTCGAGGCCCGCGGAGATCGCGGCGCTGTCCAGGGGGGCCACGACTAGGCCCTTCACGCCCTGGTTGAGCTGGTTGTTGATGTCCGTGATCTGCTGCGAGGGGTCACTGTTGGAGTTCACGGTCTTGAGGGCGTCGACGTCCTCGGACTTCGCCATTTTGGGCACGTAGTCGTTGTACGACTGCCAGAACGGCGAGGTCAGCAGGGGCAGGATCACCCCGACCTTGCCGCTGCCGTCGCCCTTGCCGGCGCCGGAGTCGACGGCGTCCTTGGTGCTGCCGCATGCCGTGAGCGCGAGGGCGGCGCAGACGGCCGCGGCCGTCGCACAGATCGCCCGCGAGGCGTTACGCCCGTTCCTGTACCGCACAGTTCTGCCGGCCATCTATCGGCTCCTCATTGAGCGTGATCGGACGTGATCGGACGTGATCGGGTGCGATCGAGCAAGTGCCAGGAATATTTATCAGACCACTTCGCTGCCACAACACCCCTGCGCCGTGATTTTTGCGGTTTCTGCGCGTAGTGGTCGGACCACCTGAGTGGTTAGACTGCGGCGCACCCGGCGACAGGAGGACATGGCGTGGACGAGAGCCTGCCCGAGGCGGCGACGGCGGCCCCGGCTGCGGCCCCCTCTCCGGCCCCCCAGAAGGGGACCGTGACGCAGCGCGCCATCGACCGGATCAAGGCGATGATCGGCGAGGGCCGGCTGGAGCCGGGCGCACGGCTGCCGACCGAGCGCGATCTGGCCGCGCAGCTCGGTATCTCGCGCAGTTCCATGCGCGAGGCGATCCGGGCGCTCACGGTGCTGGGCGTGCTGGAGGCGCGGCACGGGTCCGGGATCTACGTCACGCAGCTGGAGGCCGGGGATCTGCTGGAGACCTTCGGGGTGGTCGCGGACCTCTCCCGGGGGCCGCGGCTGGTCGAACTCCTCGAAGTACGCCGGATCCTGGAGTCGACGGCGACGGCGCTGGCCGCCGCGCGGATCACCGCGGACCAGCTGGCCGAGGTGGAGAAGCACCTGACCGCCATGAACGCGACGGACGATCCGGAGGAGATCCTCTCCCACGACCTGGCGTTCCACCGGGTCATCGCGGGGGCCGCGGGCAACGAGACGATGGCGGCGATCCTGGACGGGTTGTCGTCGCGGACGTTCCGGGCGCGGGTGTGGCGGGGGTATCAGGAGGAGGGTGCGTTCGAGCGGACCCGGCGGGAGCATGCCGCGATCCATCGGGCGCTGGTCGCCCACGACCCTGAGGCGGCTCGGGCCGCTGCGGCCGCGCATGTGGGCGAGGTGGAGGAATGGCTTCGGGCCCAGCTTCAGCCTTAGGGGGCTGAAGCCGCGCCCGAGCCGGGGGTGGATCTTCGCCCGCGGGCCGGTGGGGGTTGCTCGCGGAGTTCCCCGCGCCCCTGACGGGCGCAAGCCCGGGGTCCGGTAGGCACACTGCGGGCCCGGTGGGGGCTTGCCGCGCAGTTCCCCGCGCCCCTGAAAACGGGGCTGCGCCCCAGCTTTCATGCTTTCAGGGGCGCGAGGAACGGCGCGAGCAACCCCCACCGCCCCGCAGGCACACACCCAGCCCCAGACCCGCGCCCCTCAGGGGCGCGGGGAACTGCGCGGGCAACCCCCACCGGGCCCGCAGTGTGCCTACCGGACCCCGGG
>NZ_JBHWZP010000180.1:0-19276 GCF_042728395.1 Streptomyces sp. NPDC060205 | reverse complement strand
TCGGGCTTTCCTCCGGGCGCTTCCCTTCGGTCTTGCGTTTCCGACTCTATCAGACCGTTTCCGGTTCCGATTTCCTCGGTGCTTTCCAGGTTTTCGCTTTCGCGTTTCCCTTTCCGGCGATTCCGACTCTACCAGACCCTTTCAGGCCCGATTCCCAGTCGAAGTGGGGGTTGTCTTCCCGGCTGTTGGGCCGTTCCGACGAGTGAGACTTTAGCGGAATCCCGGCCCCCGAGCTAATCGGGGTTGCGCTCTCTCGAACGCGGATTCCTCATTTCGCAAACACGCATGAAAGCGAACCGACGACGGATCGTCGATCGCTGTGTGCTTGTTGCGGAATGGCTGTCCGGGGACCAACCGAAGTCGGCGCTCACGTCGGACAACTCGGAGAACACTACGGAGCGGGCAGGGGCGTGTCAACTCGGGTACGGGGACCACCCCCGAGGCGTACCCTCGGTGTCATGACTACGCACGCGTGCACCCAGCTGTGGTGGGCCGCCTGACGGCGGCCGTACATACGCGTGTACTCAACGGCCGCCTCCTCGGCGGCCGTTTTTGCATCTCCTCCCCTGGAGCGCCGGCCGGCGGTGGTGGCGGCCTCGACCAGGAGGTTGCGGGATGAAGCGGGTCTTCAGCGGGATCAAGCCGACCGGGCATCTGACGTTGGGCAACTACCTGGGGGCGATGCGGCGCTGGAGCGAGGTCGATCAGCACGAGGCCGACGCGTTGTTCTGTGTCGTCGACCTGCACGCGCTGACCGTGGACCACGATCCGGGGCGGGTACGCAGGCTGAGCCGGCAGGCGGCCACCCTGCTGCTGGCCGCGGGGCTCGACCCCCAGTTGTGCACCGTCTTCGTACAGAGTCATGTGGCTGAGCACGCGCGGTTGTCGTATCTGCTGGAGTGCGTGGCCACGGACGGCGAGATGCGCCGGATGATCCAGTACAAGGAGAAGGCGGCGGCCGAGCGGGCGCGGGGCGGGAGTGTGCGGCTGTCGCTGCTCACGTATCCCGTGCTGATGGCGGCGGACATCCTGGCGTACGGGACCGACGAGGTGCCGGTGGGGGACGACCAGACCCAGCATGTGGAACTGACGCGGGATGTCGCGGTGCGGTTCAACCAGCGGTACGGGCGGACGTTCGTGGTGCCGCGGACCACGCATCCGGAGGTGGCCGCCCGGGTCATGAATCTGCAGGACCCGACGTCGAAGATGGGGAAGTCCGACGACGTGGGGCCGGGGGTCGTCTATCTGCTCGACGAGCCCGAGACCGTACGGAAGAAGATCATGCGGGCCGTGACGGACAGCGGGAGCGAGGTCGTCCACGACCGGGAGGCCCGGCCCGGGGTCTCGAATCTGCTGGAGATCCTCGCGGCCTGTGAAGGTGGGAACCCGAAAGACCTGGCCGGTGTATATGAGACGTACGGATCTTTGAAGAAGGACACCGCCGAGGCCGTGGTCGAGCTCCTCAGGCCCGTACAGCAGAAGCACAAGGAGTTGTGCGCCGATCCTGCGTACGTGGAAGGGGTGTTGCGCGAGGGTGCCGAGAAGGCCAGGGAGATGGCGCGGCCGAGGGTGGACGCGGCGTACCGGGCGATCGGGCTGCTGCCTGCCGTGTGAGCAGTGGCGTGGTGAGGAGCGGTGGGGCCGGTGGTGGGCCGGCCCCCGGGCTCCTGCGCGGGCGTGGCTAGCTGTTGCCTGAGGCCAGTGCGCGACTGCGGTCGCGGGCTGCTTCGAGGGCGGCGATGAGCGCGGCCCGTACGCCGTGGTTCTCCAGCTCGCGGATGGCGTTGATCGTGGTGCCCGCGGGGGACGTGACGTTCTCGCGGAGTTTCACGGGGTGCTCGCCGCTGTCGCGGAGCATCACGGCGGCGCCGATCGCGGACTGGACGATGAGGTCGTGCGCCTTGTCGCGGGGCAGGCCGAGCAGGATGCCGGCGTCGGTCATGGCCTCGACCAGGTAGAAGAAGTACGCCGGGCCGGAGCCGGAGAGGGCGGTGCAGGCGTCCTGCTGGGACTCGGGCACGCGGAGCGTCTTGCCGACGGCGCCGAAGATCTCCTCGGCGTGCGCGAGATGGGCGGCGGTGGCGTGGCTGCCGGCGGAGATGACGGACATGGCCTCGTCGACGAGGGCGGGAGTGTTCGTCATGACACGGACGACGGGAGTGCGCTGGGCCAGGCGCTCCTCGAAGAAGGAGGTGGGGATGCCCGCGGCGCCGCTGATGACCAGGCGGTCGGCGGGGACGTGCGGGGCGAGTTCGTCGAGGAGGGTTCCCATGTCCTGGGGCTTGACCGTGAGGATCAGGGTGTCCGCCGTCTTGGCGGCCTCCTGATTGGTGACCGGGGTGACGCCGTGGCGTTCCTGGAGTTCCTGGGCGCGCTCGGGGCGGCGGGCCGTGACCAGGAGGTCGGCGGGGGTCCAGCCGGCTCGGATCATTCCGCTGAGCAGGGCCTCGCCGATCTTGCCGGTGCCGAGCACTGCGACTTTCTGGGTCATGTTCGGTTGCCCTCCGGGGGTGCGTCGTCCGGGGCCCATCCTCGCACCGGGGGCCCGGGGGCGGGCCGCGCCGTCCGCTGGGCGGGACGCGGTCAGACCGTGCGGCGGCGGAGGGTCGCCGCACCGAGTGTCAGTACGAGGAGGGCGCAGGCCGCGACGATCAGGGCGTCGCGGACGAAGGCGGCGGTGACGTCGGTGTGCTTGAGGACTTCGTTCATGCCGTCGACCGCGTACGACATCGGGAGGACGTTCGAGATGCCTTCCAGTACGGGGTGCATGTCGGAGCGCGGGGTGAACAGGCCGCAGAGGAGGAGCTGAGGGAAGATCACGGCCGGCATGAACTGGACGGCCTGGAACTCGGAGGACGCGAACGCCGAGACGAAGAGGCCGAGGGCGGTGCCGAGCAGGGCGTCGAGGAGGGCGACCAGGAGGAGAAGCCAGGCCGAGCCGGTGACGTCGAGGCCGAGGGCCCAGACGGCGAGAGTGGTGGCGAGGACGGACTGGACGACGGCGACCGCTCCGAAGGCGAGGGCGTAGCCGGCGATGAGATCGCCTTTGCCGAGGGGCATGGCGAGGAGGCGTTCGAGGGTGCCGGAGGTGCGTTCGCGGAGGGTGGCGATGGAGGTCACGAGGAACATCGTGATGAGGGGGAAGATGCCGAGCAGTGACGCGCCGATGGAGTCGAAGGTGCGCGGGCTGCCGTCGAAGACATAGCGGAGCAGCAGAAGCATCAGGCACGGGATGAGGATCATCAGCGCGATCGTGCGCGGGTCGTGGCGGAGCTGGCGCAGGACCCGGGTCGCGGTGGCGGTGGTGCGGGCGAGGTTGATCGCGCGCGGCTCGGGGGCGGCGGTCGTGGTCATCGGACGGACTCCTTGCGGGACTGGCTGGGCCGGCTGGGCTGCTTGTCGGCGGCGGCCGCGATCGCCTCGTCGACCAGGTGGAGGAAGGCCGCCTCGACGGTGTCGGTGCCGGTCTGGGTGCGCAGGGCGTCCGGGGTGTCGTCGGCGAGGATCTCGCCCTCGCGCATCAGGAGCAGGCGGTGGCAGCGTTCGGCCTCGTCCATGACGTGGGAGGAGACGAGGAGGGTGGCGCCCCGGTCGGCGGCGATGGTGTGGAAGAGCTGCCACAGGTCGCGGCGGAGTACGGGGTCGAGGCCGACCGTGGGTTCGTCGAGGACGAGGAGTTCCGGGGTGCCGAGGAGGGCGACCGCGAGGGAGACGCGGCTGCGCTGGCCGCCGGAGAGGTTGCCCGCGAGGGCTTCGGCGTGGGAGGCGAGGTCCACGTCGGAGATGGCGTGCTCGACGTTCTCTCGGCGGCGGTCGGCTGCGGCGCGGCCGGGGTCGAGGATCGCGGCGAAGTAGTCCAGGTTCTGGCGCACCGTCAGGTCGTCGTAGACGGAGGGGGCTTGGGTGACGTAACCGATGCGGGAGCGGAGGGCTGCGTGGCCGGCGGGGAGGCCAAGGACGTCCAGGGTGCCGGTGACCTTGGCCTGGGTGCCGACGATCGACCTCATCAGGGTGGATTTGCCGCACCCCGACGGTCCGAGCAGACCGGTGATCCGGCCACGGGCGACGTCGAAGTCGAGTCCGCGCAGGACCTGGCGGGGGCCTCGGACGACGGTGAGACCGGCGGCGTGGACGGCCGGGTGGTCGGGGGGTGGTGGTGTGGGGGCAGGCGCGTCAGACGCATTATTCATCATGTGATGAATAATGCGCCTGAGCGTGAAACTCGTCAAGCAGCCGGGGTGACGATCCTGGGTGACGATCCGGGGTGACGATGAGGACGACCTCATACACCGTGCGGGTCCGGTGGGGGCCGTTCGCGCAGTTCCTCGCGCCCCTGACGGGCGGGGGCTGCGCCCCGGCCCCCTCTTTGTCTGCGGGTCCGGTGGGGGTTGGCCGCGCAGTTCCCCGCGCCCCTTCGGGGCTCGGAGGGGGTGGGGTTGCCTGAGGGGGTCAGGGTTGAAAGTTGGGGCGCAGACCCGCTTTTAGGGGCGCGGGGAACTGCGCGGGCGGCCCCCACCGGGGCCGCAGACGGTCGCGAACCTAGTTGCGCTTGCGGTGGGATGCCGTTTCGTACTCCGTGCGGTGCAGGCTCTCGCCCGGGGCTTCCGTCAGGGAGCGGAAGAAGTACGCGGTGAGCGTGCCGACGAAGCCGATGGTCAGCAGGCCCCGCAGTGCGGACTGGCTGTCCGGGGCCGGGCGTTTCGTGTAGCCCGCCCAGGTGTGACGGAACGCCAGGGCGCTGCAGACCGCGAACATCACCACGACGAGGCCGGTGACGAAGCCGCCCACGGCCGCGATCTCCAGCCCTTCGTACGCGAAGCGCAGGACCAGGCAGCCGGCCACGATCGCGGCGAGCGAGCCGACGGTCACGGCCGCGCGGCGGATCGCGTAGCCGCCGTCGTGGTCCACCCAGGTCACCCCGAAGAAGCGGATCGGTTCGGGGCGGGGGCCTGCACGGCCTGTGCGGCCCGTGCGGCCTGCGGAGGTGGTGTCTGGTTTGTCGCTCACCGCTCGATTATCGCCTCGGCCCGCCGACGGACCCGCCGACCGGCCGGCCGGCCGAGGCGATACTCGGCGGCGGAGGTGTCAGGCGCAGCGCGATGCCACGTACCCGTCGCTCCCCGTGTGGACGTAGGCGTCGGAGACGTACTCCCCGACCTCGATGTTGTCCCAGATCTTCGTCGTCCCGTAGGGACCGCTGATCGTCTCCCCCGGGCGCTGGCAGAAGATCGGGACCCTGGAGCCCGGCGCCAGCGTGCGGATCAGGCGGTACTGGGTGCCGGGGCCGCTGCGGACGTTCAGGGTGTAGCCGGGTGCGATCGAGTAGAGCGTCTGGGCCGCGACCGCCGCCGCTGCCTCGGCGCTGGCCGACGCGCTGACCGGCGCACTGGCCGACTCGCTCGCGGTCGCCGCGGCCCCCTCGGCGGCTTCGGCTTCTCTGGCCTCTTCAACAGCCATGTGTGTCTCCCCGTTGGATGTGGTGCACGCGTTGTCTCGAATGTGATGTCTCGAAACACTGTCTTTTGTTTTGTGCACGCGGAGGCTAGCAAGCCGCGTGGGACTCGCACGAACCATCGACTAGGCTCCGTGCGTCGCGCGTGCGTACGCAATTCACGGGGGTGGACGATGCCGCCAGGACGCATCGCCGGATCGGATGCCGAAGCGGAACTTCCCGAGTACGCAGGGCAGTACCGCCTTGAGTCACGTCTCGGCTCCGGTGGCATGGGCGTGGTCCATCTGGCCCGCTCGGCGTCGGGGCTGCGGCTCGCGGTGAAGGTCATCAACGTCGAGTTCGCCAGGGACCCCGAGTTCAGGGGGCGTTTCAAGCAGGAGGTGGCGGCCGCGCGGCGGGTCAGCGGTGCGTTCACCGCGCCGGTCGTGGACGCCGACCCCGAGGCGGACCGGCCCTGGATGGCCACCCTGTTCATTCCGGGCCCGACGCTCGCGGAGCATGTGAAGCGGAACGGTTCGCTGTCGTCCGCGCAGTTGCGTCAGGTGATGGCCGGGCTCGCCGAGGCGTTGCGCGACATCCACCGGGCCGGTGTGGTGCACCGCGATCTCAAGCCGAGCAACGTCCTCCTCGCCGAGGACGGCCCCAAGGTCATCGACTTCGGTATCTCGCGGCCGTCGGACAGCGAACTGCGTACGGAGACGGGCAAACTGATCGGCACTCCGCCTTTCATGGCCCCCGAGCAGTTCCGCCGCCCGCGCGAGGTGGGGCCGGCCGCCGACATCTTCGCCCTCGGGTCCGTGCTGGTGCACGCGGCGACCGGGCGCGGCCCCTTCGACTCCGACAGCCCGTACGTCGTGGCCTACCAGGTCGTGCATGACGAACCGGATCTGACGGACGTCCCCGACGACCTGGCGCCGCTGATCGCCCGCTGCCTCGCCAAGGAACCCGACGAACGGCCCACCCCCGACGAGCTGATGGCCGAGCTGCGGCATGTCTCGTCCTTGTACGACACGCAGGCGTTCATACCGGCGCAGCGCGCGGCGGAGGCGGTCGAACCATCGGCGGGTGGACCGGCGGGAGCCGTGCCCGACTCGCGCGACCGTACGACTCACGTGCGCGGCAAGCGGCGTACGCCCGCGGGTTCGGATTCAGGCACAGGTGCAGATGATGGTGCTGGTGCGCGTGCAGGTGCTGATGCTGGTGCAGGACCGGGACCCGGATCAGGATCAGGATCAGGATCGCCCTCGGTTCGTTCCCGGCGCCGGGGTCTGCTCACCGTCGCCCTCGGCGGCGTGGCCGCGCTCGCGGTCGGTGGTGCGCTGCTGGCCGGTCTGCCGGGCGACGACGGTTCCGGAGGACGGCCGGGCTCCGGAACCGGTGGCCAGCGGGGGTCCGCCGGCGAGGCGTTCAAGCCGTGGGTCGCGAAGGTGGGCACGGGCCGGGAGTCCATGGCCAAGTGCACGTACGGCGGTGGAGCGCTGCTCTGCGCCGGTCCCGGTGTGCTCGCCGGCGCCCTCGGTCCGCGGGACGGAAAGGCGCGGTGGACGCGCTCGGCGAAGAGCGGGGAGGACGTCTCGGTCTCCGCGCCCGTCCTGTCCGGGGGCCTCGTGCACACGATCACCGCGGCCGGCGGACAACTGGTCGCACTCGATCCCGACACGGGCGCGACCCGCTGGAAGCTCAACACCGCGGTGTACGGGGGCGGTGCGCAGTACGCGGGCGACACCGTGCTGCTGACCGCGGGCGACGGCACGGTCACCGGCATCGACGGGCAGACCGGGGAGCGGCTCTGGCAGGGCCGCCCGGCCGGCGGGGCCCAGCCCGCCTTCGCGTACTTCGGCGGCGAACTCGCGTACGCGACGACGCTGACGTCCGACGGTACGGGCACGCAGGTGATCGCGGTGGATCCACGGACCGGGGACGTGCGCTGGCGACACCGCCTCGACGGGCTGCTCACTCCGGTCGGCACCCGGAAGGGCACTCTCTGGTTCACCGCCCAGAACGCGTCCCAGGAGACCCGGAGCATCGTCGGCTACACGCCGGGCAGTGCATCGGGCCGTGCATCGGGCGATGCGTCCGGCGGTACGGCGGGCAGTGCATCCGGCAGTGCGTCGGCGGGCGGGAAGGAGCAGCGGATTCAGCTCGACCTCCCGCTGCCGTCCGCGTCGGCCGCCCTGCACGGCGACGCGGTCTATTTACTGGCCGCGGGGGGTGCGCTGGTGGCCGTCGACATCGAGGCAGGCAAGCAGCGCTGGCATCGTGAGACCTCGGTCAGCAGGGCCTCGGCGCCGGCCGCCGACGACCGGTACGTGTACGTCAGCGCCCCCGACGGCCGGCTGCTCGCGGCAGACGTGCGCACCGGCAGGCTCGTGGGCCAGACCCCCACCCGGCTCGGCGAGGACGGTGAACGGGTCGTGGCCGAGGTGCTCCCGCCGATGGTCGTGGGCGACCGGGTCTACGCGAGCGCCCCCGACGGCAGCGTCTTCGGCGTGGACGCCCGCAGGCCCGCCGGCTGGTGAACCGCGAGGGCGCCGGACCGGCCCCGTGAACGGCGAACCCGCCCGGTGGTGAGGACCGGGCGGGTTCGGGTGCGCTGGGAGAACTGCTGGAGCGGGCCTCGGGTCAGCCGAGCATCGAGACGTCCCGGACGGCGCCCCTGTCCGCGCTGGTCGCCATCGCGGCGTACGCGCGCAGGGCGGCCGAGACCTTGCGCTCGCGGGCGACCGGGGCGTACACGCCCTTGAGTGCCTCGCGGCGCTCGGCCAGTTCCTCGTCGGAGACCAGCAGCTCGATGCTGCGTTTCGGGATGTCGATACGGATGCGGTCGCCGTCGCGGACGAGGGCGATCGTGCCGCCGGACGCCGCCTCGGGCGAGGCGTGGCCGATGGACAGGCCCGAGGTGCCGCCGGAGAAGCGTCCGTCGGTGATCAGGGCGCAGGTCTTGCCGAGGCCCCGGCCCTTCAGGAACGACGTCGGGTAGAGCATCTCCTGCATGCCGGGGCCGCCCTTGGGGCCCTCGTAGCGGATGACGACGACGTCTCCGTGCGTGATCTCCTTCTTGAGGATCTTGTCGACGGCCTCCTCCTGCGACTCGCAGACGACCGCCGGGCCCTCGAAGGTCCAGATCGACTCGTCCACGCCGGCCGTCTTCACGACACAGCCGTCGACGGCGAGGTTGCCCTTGAGGACCGCGAGACCGCCGTCCTTGGAGTACGCGTGCTCCGCCGAGCGGATGCAGCCGCCCTCCGCGTCCTCGTCGAGGGCCGCCCAGCGCTCGGACTGGGAGAAGGCCGTGGACGAGCGGACGCCGCCGGGCGCCGCGTACCACAGCTCCAGGGCCTCCGGGGAGGGCGAGCCGCCGCGGACGTCCCAGGTCTTGAGCCAGTCCGCGAGGGACGGGCTGTGCACCGCGTGCACGTCCTCGTTCAGCAGTCCCGCGCGGTGGAGTTCGCCGAGCAGGGCGGGGATGCCGCCGGCCCGGTGCACGTCCTCCATGTAGTACGTGCGGTCCTTCGCCACGTTCGGGGCGACCTTGGCGAGGCACGGCACGCGGCGCGAGACCGCGTTGATCTCGTCCAGGCCGAACGGGACGCCCGCCTCCTCGGCGGCGGCCAGCAGGTGCAGGATCGTGTTGGTCGAGCCGCCCATGGCGATGTCGAGGGCCATGGCGTTCTCGAAGGCCGCCATGGTGGCCACGTTGCGCGGCAGGACCGACTCGTCGTCCTGCTCGTAGTAGCGCCGGGTGACGTCCATGACCGTGCGCGCCGCGTCCTCGTACAGGCCTTTGCGCGCCGTGTGCGTGGCGAGGACCGAGCCGTTGCCGGGGAGGGAGAGGCCGATGGCCTCGGTCAGGCAGTTCATGGAGTTGGCCGTGAACATGCCGGAACACGAACCGCAGGTCGGACAGGCGTTCTCCTCGATACGGAGGATGTCCTCGTCCGAGATCTTGTCGTTCACGGCGTCGGAGATCGCGTCGACGAGGTCGAGCGTGCGGACCGAGCCGTCGACCAGCGTGGCGCGGCCGGACTCCATGGGGCCGCCGGAGACGAAGACCGTCGGGATGTTGAGGCGCAGGGCCGCCATCAGCATGCCGGGCGTGATCTTGTCGCAGTTCGAGATGCAGATCAGGGCGTCGGCACAGTGGGCCTCCACCATGTACTCCACGCTGTCCGCGATCAGGTCGCGGGAGGGCAGGCTGTAGAGCATGCCTCCGTGGCCCATCGCGATGCCGTCGTCGACGGCGATCGTGTTGAACTCGCGCGGGATGCCTCCGGCGGCGGTGATGGCCTCGCTGACGATGCGGCCGACCGGCTGGAGGTGGGTGTGGCCGGGCACGAACTCCGTGAACGAGTTGGCGACCGCGATGATCGGCTTACGGCCGATGTCCGCGCCCGGTACACCGGAGGCGCGCATAAGGGCGCGGGCGCCCGCCATGTTGCGTCCGTGGGTGACTGTGCGGGACCTCAGCTCGGGCATGGCCGCTCGCTCCTTCGGAGAGTGTTGACTGCTGTCGAGCGTACGCCCGGCATCCAGGGTTTGGACGTGGTGTCCGGTATGCGGGATTGTTGTCTCGGTTTTTGAGGGAAGCGGGGGCGGGGTGCTTGGGGCTGGGTGCTTGGGGCTGGGAGCTTGGGGCGGGGTGCTTGGGGTCGGATGTCGGATGCGGGTCCGTCGTGGCTGGGCGCGCAGTTCCCCGCGCCCCTCGGAGCGGGCTGCGCCCCTGCTCAGGGGGTCATGGGGCTGTCAGGTGGGACTGGATCACCGGGGCGACCCGGTTGATGATCTGTTCCGGGTTCGCCGAGGCGAGTGGCTCGACCTTGATCACGTAACGGAGCATCGCGATGCCGACCAGTTGCGCGGCTGCCAGTTCCGCGCGCAGTTCCGCGTCCGGGAGGTCCAGCTGGAGGGCGACGCGGCGCAGCAGCTGGGCGGAGATCAGGCGGCGGAAGACACCGGCCGCGGTCTCGTTGTTCACGGCGGAACGGATGATCGCGAGGAGCGCCTTGCGCGTGGCCGGGTTCTCCCAGACGCCGAAGAAGAAGCGGGCCAGCCGTTCGCCCACGCCGTCGAGGGGGCCCTCGCCGACCGAACCGGGCGCGCTCAGGAGGGGTCCGATGGCGACCTCGATGGCCGCCTCGAAAACCTGCTCCTTCGTACCGAAGTAGTGATGTACGAGTGCCGAGTCCACGTCCGCCGTCTTCGCGATGGCGCGCATGGAGGTCTTCTCGAAGCCCCGCTCCGCGAACTCCTCCCGCGCCGCCGCCAGGATGCGGTCACGGGCCGCGGGGGCGTCCTGCGCGTCCGTACGGGAGGGGCGTCCCCGGCGGCGCGGGGTGGCGGCGGTCATGTACGCGGGACCCGGACCGCCGAGGCCAGGTGGAGGCGGGTGAAGGCGAGGGCCTCCGCCAGGTCGGCCTCGCGTTCGGCGCTCGACATGGCGCGGCGGGTGTTGACCTCGATGACGACATGACCGTCGTAGCCGGACAGGGCGAGCCGTTCGAGCAGTTCGGCGCAGGGCTGGGTGCCGCGGCCGGGGACCAGGTGCTCGTCCTTGATGGAGCCGCTGCCGTCGGCGAGGTGGACGTGGCCGAGGCGGTCGCTCATGCGGTCGATCATCTGGAGCGCGTCGGTGCGGGCCGTCGCGGTGTGGCTCAGATCGATCGTGAAGTGCCGGTAGTCGTCCTTCGTCACGTCCCAGTCGGGTGCGTACGCGAGCATCTCGCGATCGCGGTAGCGCCAGGGGTACATGTTTTCGACGGCGAACCGTACGTCCGTCTCGTTGGCCATCTGCCAGATTCCGGTGACGAAGTCACGGGAGTACTGGCGCTGCCAGCGGAACGGGGGGTGGACGACGACTGTGCTCGCGCCGAGCTTCTCGGCTGCCGCCCGGGCGCGCTGGAGTTTGATCCACGGGTCGGTGGACCAGACGCGCTGGGTGATGAGCAGGCAGGGAGCGTGTACGGCGAGGATCGGGATCCGGTGGTAGTCGCTGAGGCGGCGCAGGGCTTCGATGTCCTGGCTGACCGGGTCGGTCCACACCATGACCTCGACGCCGTCGTAGCCGAGGCGCGCGGCGATCTCGAAGGCCGTCGCTGTCGACTCCGGATAGACGGAGGCCGTGGACAGGGCGACCTTCGCATCCGGGATGCGCACGACTGGTTCTGCCACGGGGACAGGTTACGGGGTGGGTTCGTCGGGTGTGGCGGGGTGGGGTTGTTTGGCCGGGGGCGGGCCCCTGGCCGGGGGTGGGTGGGTTCGGTGCGTGGGCGTGGGCGTGGGCGCGGGCCCGGTGGGCGGGTGCGGGTTCGGTGGGGGCTTGTCGCGCCGTTCCCCGCGCCCCTTAGGGGGTGGGGGTGAGGGTGTGTGTCGGCTGGCCGTTGGCTGTGGTTGCTCGCGCCGTTCCTCGCGCCCCTTCGGGGCGCTCTTGCGGGCTCCTGTGGCTACTGAGGGGTCATCTGGTCCAGGGTTCGGAGGATTACGCCCTCCCTCAGGGCCCAGGGGCAGATTTCCACCGTCTCCACTCCGAAGAGGTCCATCGCGCCCTCGGCCACCACCGCGCCGGCGAGGAGCTGGGCGGCGCGGCCCTCGGAGACTCCGGGGAGTTCCGCGCGCTCGGCGGTCGTCATGGAAGCCAGGCGCGGGACCCAGTCCTCCAGGGACCGGCGCTTGAGCTCGCGCTGGACGTACAGGCCGTCGACCGAGCGGGCGGCACCCGCCAGCCGGGCGAGCTGCTTGAAGGTCTTGGAGGTGGCGACCACGTGGTCGGGAGCCCCGAACCGGCTGAACTCCCCGACCGTACGCGCGATCTGCGCCCGCACATGGCGGCGCAGGGCCTTTATGTCCGCAGGGTCCGCCGGGTCGGTCGGCAGCCAGCCCGCGGTCAGGCGGCCCGCGCCCAGCGGCAGCGAGGCGGCCGCGTCGGGTTCCTCGTCGATCCCGTACGCGATCTCCAGCGAACCGCCGCCGATGTCCAGGACGAGCAGTTTCCCGGCCGACCAGCCGAACCAGCGGCGGGCGGCGAGGAAGGTGAGCCGGGCCTCCTCCGCGCCGGTGAGGACCTGGAGCTCCACACCGGTCTCCTCACGCACCCGGGCCAGCACCTCGTCGGCGTTGCTGGCCTCACGCACCGCGGAGGTCGCGAACGGCAGCAGGTCCTCGACGCCCTTGTCCTCGGCGGCCTCCAGCGCCTCCTGGACGACGGCGATGAGTTTGTCGACGCCCACGGAGTCGATCGCGCCGCTGTCGTCCAGAAGTTGGGCGAGCCGCAGCTCCGCCTTGTGCGAATGCGCGGGCAGCGGGCGCGCGCCGGGATGTGCATCCACCACCAGCAGGTGCACCGTGTTCGAACCCACGTCCAGGACACCGAGTCTCATGTACGGCACGCTACTGCGCCCGGGCCCCTCGGCCGTCCCCAGAGTGGTCGTGAGCGACTTACTCTGGACTGGTGCCAAAGACGAAAAAGGCGAAGAGCGACAAATCGGCCAAGGATTCTGCCGCAGGGCCCGCGAAGGACGAGCTTCGGGTGAAGCCGTCCAAGCCCGGAAAGCTTCCGAAAGCTCCGAAGGGCGACGAGAAAGGGCTCGACTTCGCACGAGCGTGGGTGGAGTTCCCGGATCCGGCCGACGACGAGCAGGTCTTCCGCTGCGATCTGACATGGCTGACCTCTCGCTGGAACTGCATCTTCGGAAGCGGCTGCCAGGGGATCCAGGCGGGCCGCGCGGACGACGGATGCTGCACGCTGGGTGCCCACTTCTCGGACGAGGACGACGAGAAGCGCGTGGCCGGTCACGTGGCGAGGCTCACGCCGGACATCTGGCAGCACCACGACGTGGGGACCGCGACCGGCTGGGTCTCGCAGGACGAGGACGGGGACCGGCAGACGCGCCCGTACCAGGGGTCCTGCATCTTCCAGAACCGGCCCGGTTTCGCCGGCGGCATGGGGTGCTCGCTGCACATCCTGGCCGTCAAGGAGGGCCGCGAGCCCCTGGAGACCAAGCCGGACGTCTGCTGGCAGCTCCCGGTCCGGCGGACGTACGAGTGGATCGACCGGCCCGACGACACGCGGGTGCTGCAGGTCTCGATCGGCGAGTACGACCGCCGCGGGTGGGGTCCTGGCGGGCACGACCTGCACTGGTGGTGCACGTCGGCGACGTCCGCCCACGGCGCGGGCGACCCGGTCTACGTCTCGTACCGCCCGGAACTGATCGAGCTGATGGGCAAGTCGGGTTACGACCGCCTGGTGGACCTCTGCGAGAAACGCCTGTCCTCCCAACTCCCCCTCCTGGCCCCCCACCCGGCGGACCCCGGCCCCCATTAGGGGGCGGGCCCCGTCAGGGGCGCGGGGAACTGCGCGCCCGCCCACGACGGACCCGCACCCGACTCCCGGACCGCTCCCCCCACCCCCCAGGGGCGCGGGGAACTGCGCGCCCGGCCCCCACCGGGGCGCACCCGGAAGTCGAGGCCGGCCTCCCCAAAGCGTTCAACTCCCCGACGGACTCGGCTCACCGGAGCCGGACGTCGGCTCACCCCCTCCGGAGGAGCCCGGCGGAGGCTCCGGCTCCGGATCCGACGACCCCGGCCCGGACGGCGTCGGCTCAGGATCGGGCTCCGACGGCCCAGGATCGGACGGCGAGGGCCCGGACGGCGTCGGCTCGGGCCCCGGCCCGGGATCCGATGGACCGGGCCCAGGTCCGGGCCCGGGGTCCGAAGGCCCGGGCCCACTCGGCGAAGGCGGATCCGGCCGGGGCCCGGGCCCGGGCCCCGAAGGCCCCGCCGTCCCGTACCCACCGATCGTGACCACAGCCCCCGCCGGCCCGACCGCCACGCGCGCGCTCCACGCCCCGTTCGGCTCCCGCAGATGATCGACGTACACCTTGACCGTCAGCGACTCCCCCGGTTCCAGCGTCCCGGCCGACTGGCTCAGGTAGAGCCAGGACGCCCCGGTCCGCGCCGACCAGCGGACCGCCGTATCGCCGGTCGCCGTGAGGGTGATCAGTGTCGTGTCGCCGTCGGAGCGGGCCGCGACGGTCAGCCCGCTCCGCTGCCCCGGGGCCACGCTGACGACCTCCACGGAGACGTCGGACGAGCCGCTGCGCGGGGTGAAGCGGGAGCCGGGCCGCGTACGGGCGTTGCCCGCGTTCTCATAGCCGGGTGCCCCGCCGTCGAGTTCCTCGGAGCCCTGCGCGTCGTTCGCGGTGACCGGCCGGCCGTCGGCGCCCTCACCGATGAGGGGCGCCCCGCGGTAGGCCGCCCACAGGGCGAGCACGGGGGCCGCGACGACGGTGGCGACGACCGTGGTCGTGACGGCACGCGCGCGCAGCCGGTCACGGCGGGCCGCGTGGTCCTTGGGGTCCATCGGGAATCCGCGCCGGTCGAAGCGCGGACCGGCGCCCCGCGCGCGCGGGAGGCGCGTCATCGCCTTGTGGAGGGCCGCGCGCGGGGCTTCGAGGACGGGCAGCGCGGCGGGCGTGACGCTGGTGCCGGGCCAGGAGCCGGGGCCCGCGCGCTCGGCGGTCCGGCGGCAGCGCGGGCAGTCGTCGACGTGCCGGACCAGTTCGCGGCGCAGGGCCGCGCTGAGGACGAGGTGCTTGTCGCCGGTGAGCCGGGTCACGCCGGGGCAGCTGCCGGTCTCGACGACGGCCAGGGCAGCGCGCGTGCGCTCGACCTCGCAGGCGCCCGCGGCGAGGAGTTCCCGGGCGGCCACCGGATCGGTGCCGAGGACGGCGGCGACCTCGTGCGCGGCGAGTTGGTGGCGTACGGCGAGTTCGAGCGCCTCGCGCTGCTCGGGCGTCGTACCGGCGGCCTCCGGCCAGGCGAGCAGGGCGAGTTCGCGACGGCGCCGGTCCTTCTCGGCGTCGGCGAGGAGATCGGCGGTCCGGTCGCCACTCCGCTCAACGGCGCGCTCACCGCCACGGCCGCCGGCGCGGTCTCCGGCCGACCCGTCGGCACGGGCGTCCCCGGACGGCGTCTCCGCGTGAGGACCGGCCGTGCCACCCTCCACGCGCGCGTTCGTACGGTCCTGCGCGCGCGGGCTCGTACGGTCCTGCGCGCGTGGGCTCGTACGGTCCTGCGCGCGCGGGCTCGTACGGTCCTGCGCGCGCAGGCTCGTACGGTCCTGCGCGCGCGGGCCGGAGGAACGGCCGTCCGGGCGGGCGGTGCCGCCTCCGGACCGGCCGGACACGTGGGCGCCATGCGGCCTCTGCCTGGCCTCGGCGAGCTTGCGCAGACAGGACCAGCGGGCGAGGGCGTACAGCCAGGCCCTGCGGTCGTCGGGCGTCTCGCGGCCACGATGGCCGCGCCGCTCGGCGAGGGCGAGGACGTCCCCGAGGGCGGCGGTCGCCGTGTCGTGGTCGCACAGGACGGACAGACAGTAGGTGAACAGGCCGTCCAGGTACGGCTCGTAACGGGTCGGCGGGCGGTGTGCCACCGTGCGCGCCGCGGCCCGGTCGCGCGCCTCGCGGTGCGCCCGGTGTGCGCCGGTGGTGCGGGTCGAGGTCTCGGGACTGCTGCTCATCACCCGTGCGACCGTAGGTGCCTTGTGGTGGGCCCTTCTCCCTGCTTGAGCACATTTAATCCATACGGGTGAAACGATCCCTCAAATGAGGGCAGGGGTCCTGTATTACGTGTCGTGTCCCTGCCGTACGCGCCCGGAAAAGCGGGCGGTTTGCGCAGGGTGCCCTGTTATCGGCACCGGATGTCGAACAGGCCGTCACGGCTCTGTCAGTGGCGGCGGTTACGGTTCGTGTCATGGCTGCCCGTACGAAGACCGCGAAGGACCGGCCGTCCTACCGCTGCACCGAGTGCGGCTGGCAGACGGCCAAGTGGCTCGGCCGCTGCTCCGAGTGCCAGGCATGGGGGACGGTCGAGGAGTACGGCGCGCCCGCGGTGCGTACGACGGCTCCCGGCCGCGTCACCACGAGCGCGCTGCCCATCGGCCAGGTCGACGGCCGGCAGGCGACCGCCCGCTCGACGGGCGTGCCCGAGCTGGACCGCGTGCTCGGCGGCGGACTCGTACCGGGCGCGGTGGTGCTCGTGGCGGGCGAGCCGGGCGTCGGCAAGTCCACGCTGCTGCTGGACGTGGCGGCCAAGGCGGCGAGCGACGAGCACCGCACGCTCTACATCACGGGTGAGGAGTCGGCGAGCCAGGTCCGGCTGCGCGCCGACCGCATCAAGGCGATCGACGACCACCTGTATCTGGCCGCGGAGACCGATCTGTCGGCGGTCCTCGGCCATCTGGACGCGGTGAAGCCGTCCCTGCTCATCGTCGACTCCGTACAGACGGTGGCCTCTCCGGAGATCGACGGCGCACCCGGCGGCATGTCCCAGGTCCGCGAGGTGGCCGGCGCCCTGATCCGCGCCTCGAAGGAGCGCGGCATGGCCACCCTCCTGGTCGGCCACGTCACCAAGGACGGCGCCATCGCGGGACCACGTCTCCTGGAGCACCTGGTGGACGTCGTCCTGAGCTTCGAGGGCGACCGGCACGCACGCCTGCGTCTCGTCCGGGGCGTCAAGAACAGGTACGGCACCACGGACGAGGTCGGCTGCTTCGAGCTGCACGACGAGGGGATCACCGGGCTCGCCGACCCCTCCGGGCTGTTCCTCACCCGCCGCGCCGAGCCCGTCCCCGGCACGTGCCTGACCGTCACCCTCGAAGGCCGCCGCCCGCTGGTGGCCGAGGTGCAGGCGCTCACCGTGGACACCCAGATCCCCACTCCGCGGCGTACGACCTCCGGTCTGGAGACCTCCCGCGTCCAGATGATGCTCGCCGTCCTGGAGCAGCGCGGCCGGATCAGCGCCCTCGGGAAGCGGGACATCTACACCGCGACGGTCGGTGGCGTGAAACTGTCCGAGCCCGCCGCGGACCTCGCGATCGCGCTCGCGCTGGCCAGCGCGGCGAGCGACACCCCGCTCCCGCAGAACCTCGTCGCGATCGGCGAAGTGGGGCTCGCGGGCGAGGTCAGACGGGTCACGGGCGTCCAGCGCAGACTCGCCGAAGCGCACCGTCTGGGCTTCACCCACGCCCTCGTTCCGAGCGACCCGGGCAAGATCCCGCCCGGTATGAAGGTCCTGGAAGTCGCCGACATGGGGGACGCGCTCCGGGTCCTCCCTAGGTCGCGTCGGCGAGAGGCCCCACGGGACGAGGAAGAGCGCCGGTAGACTTTGCCCAGGTCTCGCCCGTCCGTACGAACCGAGGGCGCCCTCAAAAAGCCTGCGACCGGAGGAGTGCAGTGGCAGCCAACGACCGGGCAGCAGTTCCCGGCAAGTCCGGCGGGAGTTCCGGCACCGATGGCCTGATGCGCACGGCTCTCAGCGCTGTGGCACCCGGCACAGGACTGCGCGACGGCCTGGAGCGCATCCTCCGCGGCAACACCGGCGGGCTCATCGTGCTCGGCTGGGACAAGACCGTCGAGGCGATGTGCAGCGGCGGATTCGTGCTGGACGTCGAGTTCACCGCGACGCGGCTGCGCGAGCTGTGCAAGCTCGACGGCGGCATCGTGCTGGACAAGGACATCACCAAAATCCTGCGGGCCGGGGTGCAGCTGGTCCCCGACCCGACCATCCCCACCGAGGAGACGGGCACGCGGCACCGCACCGCGGACCGGGTGAGCAAGCAGGTCGGCTTCCCCGTCGTCTCCGTCTCCCAGTCCATGCGCCTGATCGCGCTGTACGTGGACGGGCAGCGGCGGGTCCTGGAGGACTCCGCCGCGATCCTCTCCCGCGCGAACCAGGCGCTGGCCACGCTGGAGCGGTACAAGCTGCGGCTCGACGAGGTCGCGGGCACGCTGTCCGCGCTGGAGATCGAGGACCTGGTCACCGTCCGGGACGTGTCCGCGGTGGCCCAGCGCCTGGAGATGGTGCGCCGGATCGCCACGGAGATCGCCGAGTACGTGGTGGAGCTGGGCACGGACGGGCGGCTGCTCTCCCTCCAGCTGGACGAGCTGATCGCCGGGGTCGAGCCCGAGCGGGAGCTCGTCGTACGGGACTATGTGCCCGAGCCGACGGCCAAGCGGTCTCGCACGGTCGATGAGGCGCTGTTCGAGCTGAACGCGCTCAGCCATGCCGAGCTGCTCGAAATGCCCACCGTGGCGCGGGCGTTGGGGTACACGGGGTCGCCCGAGGCGCTCGACTCCGCGGTGTCGCCCCGCGGGTTCCGGCTGCTGGCGAAGGTGCCGCGGCTGCCGGGCGCGATCATCGACCGGCTGGTCGAGCACTTCGGCGGGCTGCAGAAGCTGCTCGCCGCGAGCGTGGACGATCTGCAGACGGTCGACGGGGTGGGGGAGGCGCGGGCGCGGAGCGTGCGGGAGGGGCTTTCGCGGTTGGCGGAGTCGTCGATCCTCGAACGCTACGTGTAGCCGTCCGGCGGTTTGGCGTGGCCCCTCGGGCGCGGGTCGGCTTCCGGGCGCGGGCCCGGTGGGGGCTTGTCGCGCAGTTCCCCGCGCCCCTGAAGGCGGGGGCCGGGCTCGGCTTTCGGGTGCGGGCCGGCGGGGGCTGGGTGCGCCGTTCCCCGCGCCCCTGAAAAGCGCCCGCGCGGACGGTAGTTCGCCGGGCGCGGGCCGGTGGGGGCCGTTCGCGCAGTTCCCCGCGCCCCTCAAACAGCGGGGGCCGGGCCCGGCATTCGGGTGCGGCCCGGTGGGAACTGGGTGCGCCGTTCCCCGCGCCCCCAAGAAGCGTCCGTACGCTGAGCCCCTGCTCTGAGGGGCGCGGGAGCGATGACGTCGAAACGCCGACGCCCGCTGTTTCAGGGGCGCGGGGAACGGCGCACCCAGTTCCCACCGGGCCGCACCCAACAGTCGAGCCCAGCCCCGCTGTTTCAGGGGCGCGGGG
>NZ_JBHWZP010000179.1:0-19307 GCF_042728395.1 Streptomyces sp. NPDC060205 | reverse complement strand
GCCCTCCATCCGTGCCGTTACCGGCCGCTACGGCTTGGGCGTGGCGTGCGGGGTGCACGTCACGTCGGCCGCGCCGACCTTGCCGGTGAGCAGGTAGGTGTCCACCTTCTCGTTGATGCACGGGTTGACCAGCCCCGTCACGCCGTGCGAGCCCGCGTCCTTCTCGGTGATGAGACGGGAGCCCTTGAACCGCTTGTGCAGTTCGACGGCGCCTTCGTACGGGGTGGCGGCGTCACGCGTGGACTGCACGATCAGGACGGGCGGCAGGCCCTTGCCGGTCTTCACGGTCGGCGGGGTCTGCTGCTTGGCGGGCCAGGTCGCGCACGGCAGGTTCAGCCAGGCGTTGGCCCACGTCATGAACGGGTAGTTCTTGTGCAGCTCGCTGTTGTCGCGGTCCCACTTCTTCCAGCTGGTGGGCCACTTGGCGTCGGTGCACTCGACGGCCGTGTAGACGGCGTTGCCGTTCTCCGAGGAGATGTTGCCCGCGGTGTCGGTCAGGTCCGGCGCGGCGGCGTCGACGAGCGCCTGGGTGTCACCGGCGACGTACTTGCTGAAGACGGTCGCGACCGGCACCCACGACGAGTCGTAGTACGGCGCGCTCTGGAAGAAGCCGATGAGCTCGGCCGGGCCGACGACCCCGCCGATGGGGTTCTTCTTTGCGGTGGCGCGCAGCTTCAGCCACTGGTCCTGGACCTTGGCCCGCGTGTCGCCGAGGTGGAAGGCCGCGTCGTTCTTGGCGACCCAGTCCTGCCAGTCCTTCCAGCGCATCTCGAAGGCGACGTCCTGGTCGAGGTTGGCCTCGTACCAGATCTTCTCGCGCGAGGGGTTGACGACGCTGTCCGCGATCATGCGGCGCACGTGGTCCGGGTAGAGCGTGCCGTAGACGGCGGCGATGTACGTGCCGTACGAGACGCCCAGGAAGTTGAGCTTCTTCTCGCCGAGCGCGGCCCGGATGACGTCCAGGTCGCGGACGGTGTTCGGGGTCGTCATCTGCGGCAGCATCTCGCCGCTGCGCTCGGCGCAGCCGTCCGCGTACTCGGCGGCGAGCTTGCGCTGGGCGCGCTTGTCGGCCTCGGAGTCCGGTACCGGGTCCGCCTTGGGCGCCTTGACGAACTCCTGCGGGTCGATGCAGGAGATGGGCGCCGAGTGGCCGACACCGCGGGGGTCGAAGCCCACGAAGTCGTACGCCTTCGAGGTGTTCACCCACAGCGGGTTCTTGTTGGTGACCCGGGTCGGGAAGCGCAGTCCGGAGCCGCCGGGGCCGCCGGGGTTGTAGACGAGGGCGCCCTGGCGCTCCGCCTTGGTGCCCGTGTTGCCGATGCGGTCGACGGCGAGCTTGATCTTCTTGCCGTTGGGCTTCGCGTAGTCGAGCGGCACGGTGACCCAGCCGCACTGGATGGGCTTCGCGATCCCCCAGTCCGCGGGACAGTCCTGCCAGTCGATGCCGGCCTTGGCGGCCCGGGCGGCGGCGATCTCGGCGCCGCGCGTCTGGCTGACGTGGCTGCTGTGACCGTGGCGGGATTCCGCGGTGGCCGTCGGAGCCGCGACGGCACCGGCTATGAGTGTCGCGGTGACGAGCGCTCCGGCCGAGCCGAACGCCGTCACCTTTCTCATACCTCTCAAGAGAGTTCTCCCCCTACTGTCGTCGTGGTCAGTACGGGGGATCCTTTCGGCTGTGAGGCACCTGAGAACAGGGGCGAAGTGTCTTTTTTGCCAATCCGATAACCGGAACATTGTTGTCCGTTGAGCGGTGACGCCCGTTTCGCGGAGGCTTCAGCCCAGTAGGCGCAGGGCCTCGTCGAGGGTGCGGCGCAGCTGGAGCGCGTCGGCGGCGACGGCGGTCACCAGGGCCCCGGGCCCGGCGAGCGGGGTGAGCGCGGCGTACTCCCCCAGCAACCGCGGCTCGACCGGCCGTGTCACATACTCCGGCCGTACGACGAGGAGCTGGCCGAGTGCGCGATGCCCTCCGAGCACGGCGGGCCCGTCCCATCCGCCGGGCGCACCGGGCCCGCAGGAGAGCTCCTGGTCGAACAGCGGCCGTCCGTCGAGCAGCACGGTGAGCCGGCTGCTGAGCCGCCCTGGCTTCTCCCCGGCCCGCCCGAGCACCTGCTCCTCACGCAGGGTGAGCCGCGCCCCGGCCGCAAGCTCGACACAGGTGGCGAGGTGCAGTTCACTCCCCTCGGCGGAGATCAACTGCTCGGGAAGCCAGCACAGTTCACCCCCGTCCGCCACCTTCAGGCGTACGTCGTAACGCGCCTCCCCCTTGGCCTGCCCCGGCAGGGCGATGGTGGCGGCGGCCGAGCCGACGTGCAGGCGTGCCCCGTCGGCGACCTCGGCCGTCACGGTGAAGTGGTCACCGCCCAGCGGCCCGCTCATCGCGCCGACCAGCATGACGCGGGCCTCGGAACCGCCGGCCCGCGTGCGCCGCAGGGCGAGCGGACCCCCGCTCTCCAGGGTGGGCAGCGCGGTGCCGCCCCGCCCGTCCGGCCGGGCACCGATCCGCGCGGCGGCCCGCACCCCGGACACCGTCGGACCCCCCGGCGCCCCGGACGTCACGCCGCCCACGCGGCGAGCCGCGCCCGCACCCAGGCTGCGACGTCCTTGACCCCGTCCTCCGAGCGCAACGACTGCAGGACGACCGGCAGTTCACCTCGCTGAGCCTTCGCGTCGGCGGCCATCCGCCCGAGGTCCGATCCGACGTACGGGGCGAGATCGGTCTTGTTCACCACGAGCAGGTCGGCGGTGGTGACCCCGGGCCCGCCCTTGCGCGGGATGTCGTCCCCGCCCGCGACGTCGATCACGAAGATCTGCGCGTCGACGAGGCCCTTGGAGAAGGTCGCCGTCAGATTGTCGCCCCCCGACTCGACGAGGATCAGCTCCAGCGGCCCGACCTCGTCCTCCAGGTCCTCGACCGCTTCGAGGTTCGCGGAGATGTCGTCCCTGATCGCCGTGTGCGGGCAGGCCCCGGTCTCGACGGCGGTGATCCGCTCGGGCGGCAGCACGGCCTCCCGCAACAGGAACTCGGCGTCCTCGCGCGTATAGATGTCGTTGGTGACGACGGCCAACGACCACTCGTCGCGCAGGGCCCGGCACAACGCGGCCACGGTGGCGGTCTTCCCGGACCCCACGGGCCCCCCGAGCCCGATCCGCAGAGCCCGCCGCCGCCCGTCGGCCCGATGAGCATCGGCACTGACGGCCGGGGGCCCGTCGTGAGTGTGATCGTGATCGAGGTGCATGACTGGAACTCCTCATGGTGTCTTCGCGCCGATCAGCAGGCCGTACTTCAGCCCGTCCGGCGTTCATCTTTCAGCCCGTCCGGCGTTCATCTTTCAGCCCGTCCGGCATTCATCTTTCAGCCCGTCCGGCGTTTGAGGACGAGCGCGCAGCGCGACAGGGGGGGCGAGGGGGCGCAGCCCCCATGCAGTGACGGGAAGGGTAGGGGCGGCGGGGGCGTAAAACCCTAGGAAGCGAACAACCGCACAGCCCAAGCCGCATGCGCCTCCGCCCCGATCTCCAACAGCGGAGCACCCCCCGCAGGCAACACCCCCACCCCACCCTCCCCCGCGCACCGCCCGGCCTCGACAGCCCGCCGCGCGAGAACGTCAAGCTCGGGAACCACCCCCGCCAACACCCCCGTCGCATCGAACGGATCAAGGCTCAGCAACCGCACCACCGCACTCGCGGGCCCACTGACACACTCGTACAAGGAGCAGTACGCGGCATCCTCCGCCCCGAGCCCGGCGGCCCGCGCGACCACCCCGAGCACGACGGGCTGATGGGCGCCCTTGGGAAACCGCCCCGCCAGCGCGTCGAGTTCGGCGGACGGCCAGGTCGCCCGCCCGGCCCGCATCAGCTGCCGCCCGAGCTTGCGCGCGGCGACCCGCAAGGCGGGCGAGGGCGTACGAGCGTCCGCGGCCCCGTCCAGTTCCACCGGATCGACCCCGAGCGCGGCAGCCGCGGCGAGCGAGGCGGACACCAGACCGGCGGTGTGCAACCGCCCCCGGCAGAACTCCTCCAGGTCCGCCGCCCCGGTGATCCGGCCGGCCTTGACCGCCGCCTCGGCCCCACCGGAGTGGGCATGCCCTCCGGCGGGGAACCGGCCGTCGGCGAGGACGAGCAACGCAGCACGCGACATGACGAGCCTCGGATCGCTAGATCATCAAAAAGGTGGAACCGGACCTGGTGCAGCCTGACTTGACCTGGTGGATCCGGACGTCAGAACAGGAAATACCGCTGAGCCATCGGCAGTTCGGCGGCGGGCGTCGCCTCCACCAGCTCCCCATCGATCGTCACGGCGAAGCTGTCGGGATCGACCCGTACCTGCGGCCGGGCGTCGTTCTCGCGCATGTCCGCCTTGGTCACCCCGCGCGTCGACTCGATCGGCACGAACCGCTTGCCGAGCCCGAGCCGCTCCGGCAGGCCGTCCTCGATGGCGATCGGTGCCACGAAGTTGAACGAGTTGGACGCGGGGGCCCGGCCGATCGCGCCGAACATGGGCCGCGGCAGGATCGGCTGGGGCGTGGGGATGGACGCGTTGGCGTCGCCCATCTGCGCGTACGCGATCTGCCCGCCCTTGACCACCAGATGCGGCTTGACGCCGAAGAACGCGGGCTCCCACAGCACGAGGTCGGCGAGCTTGCCGGTCTCGACGGAACCGATCTCTCGGGCGAGACCCTGGGCGACGGCCGGGTTGATCGTGTACTTGGCGACATATCGACGTACCCGGTGGTTGTCCGCGCGCCCGTCCCCCGGCAGCGCGCCCCGGCGCCGCTTCATGACGTGCGCGGTCTGCCAGGTCCGCATGATGACCTCGCCGACGCGCCCCATCGCCTGGGCGTCGGAGGAGATGATCGAGATCGCGCCGAGGTCGTGCAGGATGTCCTCGGCGCCGATCGTGGTGGGCCGGATCCGGGACTCCGCGAAGGCCAGGTCCTCCGGCACGGCGGCGTTCAGGTGGTGGCAGACCATCAGCATGTCGAGGTGTTCCTCGGCGGTGTTGACGGTGTAGGGCCGGGTCGGGTTGGTCGAACTGGGCAGCACGTGCGCCTCGGAGACCACGGTCATGATGTCCGGCGCGTGCCCGCCTCCGGCACCCTCCGTGTGATACGCGTGGATCGTGCGCCCCGCGATGGCGGCGAGCGTGTCGGCCACGAACCCGGCCTCGTTGAGGGTGTCCGTGTGGATGGCGATCTGCGCGCCGGTACGGTCCGCGACGGTGAGCGCGGCGTCGATGACGGCGGGCGTGGAGCCCCAGTCCTCGTGGAGCTTGAGACCGAGGGCGCCACCGCGCAGCTGGGACAGCATCGCCTCCTCGGAGACGGTGTTGCCCTTGCCGAGCAGCCCGAAGTTGAGCGGGTACTGCTCCATCGCCTCCAGCATCCGGGCGAGGTGCCAGGGCCCGGGGGTGACGGTGGTGGCCTTGGACCCCTCGGCGGGTCCTGTGCCACCGCCGACGATGGTGGTGATCCCGGAGGCCAGCGCCTCGTCGGCGATCTGCGGGCAGATCAGGTGCACATGGGCGTCGATGGCACCGGCCGTCAGGATGCGGCCGTTGCCCGCGATGATCTCGGTCTCCGGACCGATGACCAGGTCCGGGTGCACCCCGTCCATGGTGTCGGGGTTGCCTGCCTTGCCGATGCCGGTGATCCGGCCGTCGCGGATGCCCACGTCGGCCTTGACGATCCCCCAGTGGTCGACGATCACCGCGCCCGTCACGACCGTGTCCGGGGTGCCTTCGGCGCGCGTCGCCCGTGCCTGCCCCATGGACTCACGGATGACCTTGCCGCCGCCGAACACGGCCTCGTCACCGGCGTGTCCGGGCCCGCCGGAACGGTCCTCCTCGATCTCGATCAGGAGGTCGGTGTCGGCGAGTCGGATCCGGTCGCCCGTGGTGGGGCCGAACAGGTCGGAATAGGCGGCACGCGAGATCTCAGGCATCGAGGGCTCCTCCGGTCTCGCCGCGCAGACCCGGCACGACACGGGCGCCGGCGATCGGCACGAGTTCGACCTCGACGGGGATCCCGGGCTCGAAGCGCACGGCGGTGCCCGCGGCGACGTTGAGCCGCAGGCCGTGCGCGGCGGCGCGGTCGAAGTCGAGACCCGGGTTGGCCTCGGCGAAGTGGTAGTGGGAGCCGACCTGGACGGGCCGGTCGGCGGCGTTGAGGACGGTGAGCCGGGTGACCGCGAGGCCTTCGTTGAAGGCGACCGGCCCGTCGGCGAACAGGATCTCTCCGGGAATCATGGCTGCCGCTCCCCCGTCAGACGATCGGGTCGTGGACGGTGACGAGCTTGGTGCCGTCGGGGAAGGTCGCCTCGACCTGTACGTCGTGGATCATCTCGGGGATGCCCTCCATGACGTCCTCGCGGGTGAGGATCTTGCGCCCGGAGGCCATGAGTTCGGCCACCGTGCGGCCGTCCCTGGCGCCTTCGAGGATGTGCGAGGTGATCAGTGCGACCGACTCGGGATGGTTGAGCTTCAGCCCCCGGGCCCGGCGCTTCTCGGCGACGTCGGCGGCCACATGAATGAGCAGCCTCTCCTGCTCGTGCGGCGTCAGTTGCACGGCTTCCCACCTCACAGTCCTCACGCCGGACCGTGCGGGGTCCGGCTGCCGCAGCCACCATGCCGGATCCGACCGCGATACGAACCTGCCGTGACCGCGACCCACAAAAACCCCTGGTGACGTGTGCTGCAGGCTAGTTCCGCAGAGTTTCAACCACGTTAACCGCCACACGCCCCTCCAAGCCCGCGAGGAACCGAGCGACCTTTGGGGCGCGGGGAACGGCGCGATCTTTTGGGGGCGCGGGGAACGGCGCAATCCTTTGGGGTCGCGGGGAACGGCGCAGTTTTCAGGAGCGCGAGGAACGGCGCAGTTCTCAGGGGCGCGGGGAACGGCGCAAACTTTTAGGGGCGCGGGGAACTGCGCGACCAGCCCCCACCGGACCCGCGCGGGACCACGACCTGCTCAGGGGCGCGGGGAACCGCGCAGTCTTCAAGGGGCGCGGGGAACGGCGCAAACCCCTACTGCCCCGAGACCCCCACACTCATCAACGCCCGCAACCCATCCTGCAACACCTCCACAGGCGCGGTCCCGAACAGCGCCTGCTGCGCGGCAAACCCCTGCGCCGCAGCAATGAGCGTCCGAGCAACATGCTCCGCAGGAACGTCCGCCCGCATCACCCCCGCCTCCTGATACCCCTCCACCACCTTCACCCACGCCTCACGCACCGCCCCGAACCCCTCCCGCAGCAGCGCCGACAGCTCACCGTCCCGCAGGGTCTCCGTCCAGACCTGCACCATCAGCCGGGGGAAGGACGTCTCCCCGTCCCAGGTCAGGCCGTACTTGCCCGTCTCACCCCCCATCCCGAGCACTTGGGTCATGACCCGGCCCACCAGCACGTCGGGCATCGGCGGCGGAGAGTGCCGGGCCGCGTCCTCGAAGGCCTCACGGATCCCCCCGAGGACCTCGGTGACGATCGCCGCGATCAGCTCGTCCTTCCCGCTGAAGTAGCGGTAGACGGCCCCGGCCGAGAGGTTCACCTCCTTCAGCACGTCCTGCATCGACGTGGCGTGGAACCCGTTGCGGGCGAAGCAGCGGGCCGCGCCGTCGAGGATCTGGCGGCGACGGGCGTCGAGGTGTTCCTGGGATACGCGAGCCATGCCCCAAAAACTAAAACGAACATTCCTTCTTGACAAGCCCGGGCGCCGACGAGACAGTGGGCGCACACCCAAAACGAACGATCCTTCTTTTTACCGCCTCCCATCCGAATCGAGGGAAGAAGCATGCCCGCCACGTCCGCTACGTCCGCGTCAGCGCCCGCGTCCACGTCCGCACCCACGCCTTCGGGGACGTCGGCCGCGTCGGCGCACGGCCCCTCCCCGCAGCCGTCGCACCGCCGCCACATCGTGGCCGTCGTCCTGCTGATCCCGGTCCTGGCGGCCCTCGCCCTGTGGGCCTTCGCCTGGCCCGCGGCCCGTACGGCCCCCCACGACCTGCCCCTCGGCGTGGCCGGCCCGGCGACCGCGACCGCCCAGGTGCAGAAGCAACTCGAAGCCCACGAGGGGGCCTTCGAGATCCACCACTACGCGGACGAGGCCGCCGCCCGGGACGCCATCGAGGACCGGACCGTATACGGCGCGGTCGTCGTCACCGAGCAGGGCCCCAAGCTGCTCACCGCCTCCGCGGCGAGCCCCCTCGTGGCGCAGTCGCTGCAGCAGGCCGTGGCCCAACGGGCGGACGGCGCCCCGATGGAGACCGTCGACGTCGTCCCCGGCTCGCCGGACGACCCGCGCGGCGCGGTACTGACGTCCAGCGTGCTGCCGATGACGCTCGCCGGTATCGCCGCGGGCGCGGTGGTGACCCTGCTGGGCCTGCGTGGCCTGCGCGCGGTCGCCGCGCTGGTCGGCGCGGCCGCGCTGGTCGGCATGGTGGCCGCGCTCATCGCGGGCAGCTGGCTCGGGGCGTTCACCGGGAGCTGGTGGCCCGAGGCCGGCGCGCTGGCGCTCTCCACGCTGGCCGTGAGCGGCGCCGTGGCGGGGCTCGCGGCGTTGCTCGGCACGCCGGGGATCGGGCTTGGCGCGTTCGTCGTGATGATGCTCGGCAATCCGTTCTCCGGTGCGAGCTCGGCACCCGAGATGCTGCCCGCGCCGGCCGGGGTGATCGGCCAGTGGCTGCCGCCGGGGGCCGGCGCCTCGCTCCTGCGCTCGGTCTCCTTCTTCGACGGGGCGGCGGCGGGTGCGCCTGCGCTGACTTTGGCGGGGTGGGCGGTGCTGGGGCTGGGGGCGGTGGTGCTCGGCAGCGCGGCCAAGCGCCGCGCCGTGTCGCCCGCGCCCTGACGGCCCACGCGCCTCACGGTCCGACCGTGCATCCCCGCAGTAGCGGACGGGGGTGCACGGTCTTCTCACATGCCCGAGCATGCGGACGAGCTGCGGCCCGAGGGGGACCGCCCGCCGGACGCCGCGACGCCGGGTGCGGCTCGGTGGGGGCTGGTTGCGCAGTTCCCCGCGCCCCTAGGTACGTGCACCTGACCCTACGACGCCGGGCGCGGGCCCGCGGGGGCTGGGCGCGCAGTTCACCGCGCCCCTAGGTTCGTGCACCTGACCCTACGACGCCGGGCGCGGGCCCGCGGGGGCTGGGCGCGCAGTTCACCGCGCCCCTGGGTACGTGCGTCTGACCCTACGACGCCGGGTGCGGGACCGCGGGGGCTGGGGGCGCAGTTCACCGCGGCGCTGGGTACGTGCGTCTGACCCTGCGACGCCGGGTGCGGGACCGCGGGGGCTGGGGGCGCAGTTCACCGCGGCGCTGGGTTCGTGTGCCTGGCGCTGTGGCTTCGGGTGGGGGCTGGGCGCGAGGGCATGTGAGCCCAGCCCCCGCCCACCTCAGGGGCGCGGGGAACTGCGCGGTCCACCCCCACCGGGCCGCACCCGGCGACCAACCCACGCCACCCCAGGGGCGCGGGGAACTGCGCAACCGGCCCTCCCCCGGCAGGGACCCGTGCCGCGCCTACGACACCCCCGGCCCCCGCCGCTCCGCCGTGATCCCGAACCGCTGCCGTTCCGCCGGCGCGGGCGCGGACGCGGAGCGGACGCCGGCGGAGACCGCGCTGATCACCTGCTCGCCCCCCACCGCGTCGAGCTTTTCGAGTCGCTCCAGGTCAGCCGCGGAGACCAGGGCGACGAGGGGCTTTCCGTGCCGCGTCACGACGACGCGCTCCGCGCCGTACACCACGCGGTTGATCAGGTCGGCGAGCTCAGCCCTGGCTTGCGTCACCGGAATCTCGTAGGCCATGCTCCCCATCATAACGTCATGTACGTCCTGTACATTTTTTACAGGACCTCTCCCGCAGGAGGCGTGTGTCGTGATCCGCTCAACACCCCGACCGTCACCCCAACCGTCACCCCGACCGTCCGCCCGTCACGTCTTGCCAGAGTTCACCGAGCGCACGAGTTCGGGGACGCGGACCATGGACCCGTACTCCAAGCTGCTCGAAGAGCGGATCGTGTTCCTCGGGACGCCGATCGACGACACGTCGGCGAACGACGTGATGGCGCAGTTCATGCACCTTGAGTACCAGGCACCCGACCGGGACATCTCGCTCTGCATCAACTCCCCGGGCGGCTCCTTCAGCGCGATGGCGGCTGTCTACGACACGATGCGGTTCGTCAGCTGCGACGTGGAGACCGTCGGCCTGGGGCAGGCCGCGTCGGCCGCCGCGGTGCTGCTCGCGGCGGGCACCCCCGGCAAGCGGTACGCGCTGCCGGGCGCCCGCGTCCTCATCCGTCAGCCGTACCTGTCGGAGCCGGTCCGGGGACAGGCGTCCGACCTGGCCGTCCAGGCGGACGAACTGCTGCGCACCCGCGCCCGGCTGGAGGAACTGCTCGCCCGGCACACGGGACAGAGCCGGGAGCGGATCGGCGCGGACATCGAGCGGGACAAGATCCTCGGCGCCCGCCAGGCCCTGGAGTACGGACTGGTCGACAGGATCGTCCCCGGCCGCGAGGCGGCTCTCCGCGCTCCCGGGCTGGGGTGATCCGCCGATGCTCCCACCCGAGTTGCCCCCGCTGCCGGCCCTGACGCGGGCCGAGGCCGAGCTGATCGACCGCTATCTGGAGGTGGTCGACCTGCTCGGCCGGATCAACCCGGCCCACTCCGGCGACACCTACCGCGGACTGCGCGCGGCCCAGGCGCTGGTCGGCAGGGCCACCGCGCTGCGCGACGCCCTGACCCTGATGCACCAGCGGGGCGAACACGAGCTGCACGCGGCAACCCTGGCACGGGCCCTGCGCGTCCTCGACGGTGAACGCAGGGCGGGCCGGGTCGCTCTGCCGCCCGGCTCCGACACGTGACGTACACCCGTCGGTCCGGCCTCACGCAGGCACTTGACGAGGTGTCCGCACCGGAGCTGAAACGGACCAGAAGGTGTACCCCCGGTTGGCGTAGTCGGAGCTGCTCCCACAAGCCCCCGGAAGTTGCGCAACGCGCGTACGTCCGGGGCGGAATCAACCATTCCGGTGCTGGTGCGGGGGTCCTTGAGGCTCTCGACACCCACCCGTAGAAAGGGCTGTCCACCCGAACGGGTGAGTGGTGAGTAAGCCCACAAATCGCCGATTTGACTCGGCTTTTGGGACATCAGTGCGTCAAGATCCCTGCGACGACAAGCCCCCGCCACAAGCGGCGGGGCGGTCCGGGCGGACGCCGAGTCCTGCCGCTGCCCGGATGACCGGTCGACAGAAGTGCATCGGCAGGAGTGGAGGACCCAGGCACGACGGGCCGCCGGAGAGATCCGAGTGGCCCTTGGGGTGAAGCCGCAGCTGCGGCCGGGCAACTTCGCCAGCCCGAATCCGACAGGTCATCCTTCACAGGCGGCTGACGAAGGGTTGCGCATGACTGCGCTCAATCGTGTCCCGTCGCTGTTCAGCAGGGCCGGTACCGCATCGGTCCTCACCATCGCCGCCGTAGGCGGCGGCATCGTGGCCCCTGGCTTCGCGTCCGACGCGGAAGCGGCCACCCCCGCGACGAAGGCACTCAAGGTGGCGGCCTCGAAGAAGGGTTCCCCGTACAAGTACGGGGCCACCGGGCCCAAGCGCTTCGACTGCTCCGGCCTCACGCTCTACTCGTTCAAGAAGGCGGGCAAGAAGCTGCCCCGCACGGCCGCGGCCCAGTACAACAAGACGAACCACGTCTCCTCCTCGAACCGCAAGCAGGGGGACCTGGTCTTCTTCCACTCGGGCCGGAATGTCTACCACGTGGGCATCTACGCCGGGAAGGGACGGATCTGGCACTCCCCGAAGACCGGGGACGTGGTGAAGCTCCAGAAGATCTGGACCAAGAGCGTCTGGTACGGCCGGGTCAGGTGATCCGCCCACGGGGTGGCCGTGGCGACCACCACGGCCACCCCGTGCGGGACCCGGCACGACGCCCGTACGGGATGCCGGCATGGCGCCCGTACGGGATGCCGGCATGGCGCCCGTACGGGATGCCGGCGTGACGCCCGTGAGCGACCCGGGCGTGACGCGTGAATTCGGCCGCTCAATGGTTACTCGTTCACTTATGGCCGATCCGCACCACCACGAGGAGCGCAACGAGACCCGTCTTGAGCGCGCCGACCGCAACTTCCTCGAACTCCTCCAGGAGCTTCGGGTCACCCAGACAGGCGTCCAGATCCTCTTCGCCTTCCTGTTGACCCTCGCCTTCACCCCGCGGTTTCCCTCCCTCGACACCGTGCAGCGCACCACGTACGTCGTCACCCTGCTGCTCTCGGTCCTGGCGGCCGCGCTCTTCACCGCCCCCGCCGCCCTGCACCGCAGGCTGTTCCAGCAGGGCGCGAAGCCTCTGGTGGTCAATGCCTCGTCCCGCCTCGCGCAGGCCGGTCTGGTCGCGCTCACGCTCGCTCTCACCGGTTCCGTGCTGCTCGTCGTGGACGTGGCGGTGGACCGGACCGAGGGGATCGCGGCCGGGGCGACCACTCTGCTGCTGTGCGTGGGGCTGTGGGAGGTCCTGCCGTATCTGCTGAAGCGGGCCGTGGACAGGAACCCGGACGACTAGGCGTTCCGTGTTCCGCGTTCCGCCTGGCGTCCGGGGCGTTGTGCGTTGTCTGCGAGCCCGTCGTGGCTGGGCGCGCAGTTCCCCGCGCCCCTTCGGGGCGGGGCGCTACTCCGCCCGCACCGGCTGTGCCGGGGCCGTCCAGGGGAGCATGATCGACACCGTCTTTCCGCCCTCTCTGGTGGGGCGGACCGAGAGCTTGCCGCCGGATTCCGCGGTCAGCCATCGGATGATCACCATGCCTCGGCCGTTGTCCTGTTGGACGGCCGCCGGCAGCCGTTTCGGGAAGCGCGGGTGGCTGTCGGTCACACCGATGCGCAGTTGTTCGTCACGGTCGAGTTCGATGTCCACCGTAAAGGTGGGTGACAGTCCGAAGGTGTGCTGTACCGCGTTCGTGGCCAGTTCGGAGACGATCAGCCGAACCGTGTCGGCGGTCTCCGAGTCGGCCGGCAGTCCCCATTCCGCCAGGACGTCGGTGACGTACGTACGGGCGGCGGAGACCGAGGCGGGATCGCTCGGCAGAGTGACGGATGCTTCCTGGTGGTCTGCCATGCGACGTCGTCCCTTTCCCACGGGACCGGGGTCCGACCGAAGCGGATGACTTCGAGACGGTCCCGGACTGGTGCTTGCGCCAGAGTGCCACTACCTCGGCGTTCGTGGTGCCGATCCACCAAGATATGCATATATCTGTCGCTCGAAGCGGTGAACTCTGCGACCGTCGACCGTATTTGGGCGGGCAGCTGGTTTGTCCTCTACCGTCGGCGTGACGCCGGGCGCTATAGCGCTTGCGCGACGGTCGGAAGGAGACGGCCATGCAGTACGGCCCCGCGGTGCGCCGACGTAAGCTCGGCGCCGAACTGCGTGCCCTGCGTGCCCGCGCGGGCCTCAAGAGCGGCGAGGCGGCCCGCCTCGTGGGCTGGCACCAGTCGAAGGTGAGCCGGATCGAGACCGGCCGCAGCGGGGTCAAGCCCGCGGACGTGCGGCGGCTCCTGGACGCGTACGACGTCCGGGACCCGGAGCTGTACGAGTTGCTGGTCGTGCTGGCGGGCTCGGACGACGACGGCCGGCACCACTGGTGGAACGCCTATCGGGGCCTCCTGCCGTCGACGTACAGCGATTTCATCAGTCTGGAGTCGCAGGCGGGGTCCATGCGCACGCTGGAGAACTCCGTGGTGCCGGGCCTCCTGCAGACACCGGAGTACGCCCGTGAGGTGACGCGGGCCGCGGTGGACGGGGCGCACGACGGCAAGGTGGACGCACTGGTGGAGGTGCGCCTCGCGCGCCAGGACGTACTGCGTTCGAACAAACCGCTCCAACTGAGTGCCGTTCTGGACGAGGCGGTGCTGCGTCGGACCGTCGGTGGACCGGAGGTCATGGCACGGCAGCTGGACCGGCTGCGGGAGGCCGCGCACCTCCCTCACGTGCGGATTCAGGTGCTGCCCTTCGGAGTTGGGGCTCACATCGGCGTCACAGGTCCCTTTGTTATTTTTTCGTTTACGAACAGATCTGATCTGGATGTGGTTGTTCTCGACCACTTGACGAGTAGCCTTTATCTCGAACAGAGAGAAGACCTCCGGTCGTACGAGGAGGCCTTCGACTCCCTTCAGGGCCAAGCCCTTTCGCCCGAGGACACGTTGGACTTCATCGCCGGTGTAGCTGACGGCGCATAAGGAGGCACCATGCCCGCCACGCCTCGGTACGTACCTTCCAGCACGCATCCCAGCGCTCATCTGCACGGTGTGCGGTGGCAGCGCAGCAGCCGCAGCACGGGAATGAACAACTGCGTCGAGACCGCCCGGCCGGACCGCGGCCCGTGGGCCGGACTGCTCGCCGTGCGCGACTCCAAGAACGCGTCGGGGCCCGCCCTCCTCTTCGCCCCCGCGGCCTGGGAAGGGTTTATCGGCGCGCTCCGATGATCACGCCGACGGCCCGGTCGAGCTGCTCGTCGGTGAGATCCGCGCGGGCCGTGAGGCGCAGCCGGGAGATGCCGTCCGGCACCGACGGAGGCCGGAAGCAGCCGACGGCCAGACCCGCCGCACGGCACTCGGCGGCCCAGCGCAGCGCCTGCTCCGGGGAGGGGGCGCGTACGGAGACGACCGCGGCGTCGGGCCGTACGGCTTCGAGACCCTCGGCCGTCAGGCGTTCGTACAGCCCGGTGGCCACCGCACGCGCGCGTGCGGCCCGTTCCGGTTCCTCCCTCAGCAGCCGCAGGGCCGCCAGGGCCGCGCCCGCCGCCGCGGGCGCCAGACCCGTGTCGAAGATGAAGGTGCGGGCCGCGTTCACCAGATGGTCGATGACGTGGGCCGGTCCGAGGACGGCACCGCCCTGGCTGCCGAGCGACTTCGACAGCGTGACGGTGGTGACGACGTCGGGCGCGCCCGCGAGTCCCGCCGCCCACGCGGCGCCCCGCCCGCCGTCGCCGATGACGCCGAGACCGTGCGCGTCGTCCAGCACCAGCGCCGCGCCGGGTCGGCCCGAGCTGTCGGAGCGGCCGGCTCCACCAGCTCGATCGGCCTGCCCGGCCTCCCCCGCGTCCCGGCAGGCCGCGGCCAGTGCCGTCAGCGGGGCCGCGTCGCCGTCCACCGAGAAGACCGTGTCGGAGACGGCGATCGCGGGCCCGGTCCGCGTGTCCAGCGCCTTGCGGACGGCGTCCGGGTCGGCGTGGGCGACGACCTGCGTGGTGCCGCGCGCGAGCCGGCAGCCGTCGATCAGCGAGGCGTGGTTGCCCGCGTCGGAGACGATGAGCGAGCCGTGCGGCGCCAGCGCGGTGACGGCTGCGAGGTTGGCCGCGTAGCCGGAGGAGAAGACGAGGGCGGACTCGAAGCCGCAGAACTCGGCCAGTTCGCGTTCGAGTTCCGCGTGCAGCTCCGTGGTGCCGCTGACGAGCCGGGAGCCGGTGGCGCCGCCGCCCCAGGTCCGGGCGGCCCGCGCGGCGCCCTCCGTGACCTCGGGGTGCCGGGCCAGGCCCAGATAGTCGTTCCCGGCGAGGTCGAGGAGCGCGGAGTCGGCGGGGCGCGGACGCAGGGTGCGGACGAGTCCGGCCCGCGAGCGCGCCCGCGCCTGCTCGTCGATCCACTCGAACGGCGATCGCGCCATGTGCCCTCCGGCCATGAGGTGGGGTGTGGGTGCGGGTGTCCCATGGGGCCCCGACACACGACATTCCGCCCGGCCGTCCTGACTGCCCTGTGCAGACAACGCACAGCCGCCTTTTGTAGGCAACGCACAGACCCTAGCCGGACCACCAGCCACCCATGGTGTGGCAATGCCCACACGTCGACCGCTCTGTGTTGTCTGGTTCCTCCTTGGCCCGGCGCGGTCGGATAGGCCAGGATCGGATCTCATGGACCTGCTGAACACGCTGCTGGACAAGGGGCTTCGGCGCGAGCTGCCGACCCGTGACGAGGCACTGGCCGTGCTGGCCACCTCCGACGACGAACTCCTCGATGTGGTGGCCGCGGCCGGCAAGGTACGCCGCCGGTGGTTCGGCCGACGGGTGAAGCTCAACTACCTCGTCAACCTCAAGTCGGGTCTGTGCCCCGAGGACTGCTCCTACTGCTCGCAGCGGCTCGGTTCGAAGGCCGAGATCCTCAAGTACACCTGGCTGAAGCCCGACCAGGCGTCCGAGGCCGCGGCGGCCGGGCTGGCCGGCGGCGCCAAGCGGGTGTGTCTGGTGGCGAGCGGACGCGGCCCCACCGACCGTGACGTCGACCGGGTCTCGGACACCATCAAGGCGATCAAGGATCAGAACGAAGGCGTCGAGGTCTGCGCGTGCCTCGGGCTCCTCTCGGACGGCCAGGCCGAGCGGCTGCGCGACGCGGGGGCCGACGCCTACAACCACAACCTCAACACGTCCGAGGGGACGTACGGGGACATCACCACCACCCACACGTACGCCGACCGGGTGGACACGGTCCAGAAGGCGCACGCGGCGGGTCTGTCCGCCTGTTCCGGTCTGATCGCGGGCATGGGCGAGAGCGACGAGGACCTGGTCGACGTCGTCTACGCGCTGCGTGCCCTCGACCCGGACTCGGTCCCGGTCAACTTCCTGATCCCCTTCGAGGGCACCCCGCTCGCCAAGGAGTGGAACCTCACCCCGCAGCGGTGTCTGCGCATCCTCGCGATGGTCCGGTTCGTCTGCCCGGACGTCGAGGTGCGGATCGCGGGCGGTCGCGAGGTGCATCTCCGTACGATGCAGCCCCTCGCCCTGCATCTCGCCAACTCGATCTTCCTCGGCGACTACCTCACCAGTGAGGGCCAGGCGGGCAAGGCGGACCTGGACATGATCGCGGACGCCGGTTTCGAGGTGGAGGGCACGGGCGAGGTGACGCTCCCGGAGCACCGGGCCACCGCGCACGCCGGCTGCGGCTCGCACGCGGACGCCGACGCCGACGCCGGGACGGGTTGCGGTGCGCACGGGGGCGGCGGTTGCGGCCCCTGCGGCCCGACCGCGCGGGAGGCGGCTCCCGAGGAGCTGGTCCAGGAGGCCGCACGGAATTCCGAGGCGCGTACGGACCTGGTCGCGGTACGCCGTCGGGGCGCCGGAACGGATCTCGCGCCCAATGCCTGATCTGCCCGCGCCCGGCCCCGCCGTGGCCGCCGGCCCCACCACGGCCGCCGATCAGGTCCGTGAGCTGCTCGAACTCGACCGGCGGCACGTGTGGCATCCGTACGGGCCGATGCCGGGCCGGCAGGAACCTCTCGTCGTGGAGTCGGCGAGCGGGGTACGGCTGCGCCTGGCCGGCGGCGGTGACGGAGGCGGTGAAGGCGCCGAGCTGATCGACGGCATGTCGTCCTGGTGGTCCGCGATCCACGGCTACAACCACCCGGTGCTCAACGAGGCCGCGCGCGACCAGCTCGGCCGGATGAGCCATGTGATGTTCGGCGGGCTCACGCACGAACCGGCCGTGCGACTGGCGAAGCGCCTTGTCGACATGTCACCGGAGGGACTTGAGCACGTCTTCCTGGCCGACTCCGGCTCGGTGTCCGTGGAGGTCGCCGTCAAGATGTGCCTGCAGCACTGGCGTTCGCTCGGCCGCCCCGGCAAGCAGCGCCTGCTGACCTGGCGCGGCGGCTACCACGGCGACACCTGGCAGCCGATGTCGGTGTGCGACCCCGAGGGCGGCATGCACGAGCTGTGGCAGGGCGTGCTCCAGCGCCAGGTCTTCGCCGACGCGCCACCGGTCGCGTACGAGGAGGCGTACGCCGATCATCTGCGCGAGCTGATCGAGCGGCACGCGGACGAGCTGGCGGCCGTGATCGTGGAGCCGGTGGTGCAGGGCGCGGGCGGGATGCGGTTCCACTCCCCCGCGTATCTGCGGGTGCTGCGCGAGGCGTGCGACGCCCACGACGTGCTGCTCGTGTTCGACGAGATCGCGACGGGTTTCGGGCGCACCGGGGCGTTGTTCGCCGCGGGGCACGCGGGCGTGACGCCGGACGTGATGTGCGTCGGCAAGGCGCTGACCGGCGGGTATCTGACGATGGCGGCGACGTTGTGCACCGCGCGGGTCGCGGAGGGCATCTCGCGGGGTGAGGTGCCGGTCCTCGCCCACGGCCCGACCTTCATGGGCAACCCCCTAGCCGCCGCCGTGGCCTGTGCCTCGATCGACCTCCTCCTCGGCCAGGACTGGCAGACGGAGGTCAAACGGATCGAGACGGGTCTGCGGGACGGTCTCGCGCCGGCCGCTGATCTGCCCGGTGTCCGGGACGTACGCGTCCTCGGTGCCATCGGGGTCGTGCAGCTGGACCACGAGATCGACATGGCGGCGGCGACGCGGGCGGCGGTGCGCGAGGGTGTGTGGCTGCGCCCGTTCCGCGACCTCGTCTACACGATGCCGCCGTACGTCACCGGTGACGCCGATCTGGCGCGGATCACGGCGGCCGTGTGCGCGGCGGCCCGGGAGGGTTGAGATGACGGTATTGGTGATCACCGGGACCGGCACGGAGGTCGGGAAGACCGTCACCACGGCCGCGGTGGCCGCGGCGGCCGTCGCCGCCGGGCGGTCGGTGGCCGTCCTCAAGCCCGCGCAGACGGGTGTGCTGCCGGGTGAGCCCGGGGACGCCGAGGAGGTGGCGCGGCTCGCGGGCGCGGTCACGGCCGTCGAACTGGCCCGCTATCCGGAGCCGTTGGCGCCCGCCACGGCTGCCCGGCGGGCCGGTCTCGCGCCGGTGCGGCCCGCGCAGGTGGCGGAGGCCGCCGCCGAGCTCGCCGCCGAGCACGACCTCGTGCTGGTGGAGGGGGCGGGCGGGCTGCTCGTACGGTTCGACGACGAGGGCGGGACGCTCGCGGACGCGGCGCGGCTGCTGGGGGCGCCGGTAGTCGTGGTCGCCTCCGCCGGGCTCGGGACGCTCAACACGACGGAGCTGACCGCGCGGGAACTGCGTTCGCGAGGGGTTGAGTTGCTCGGTGTCGTCATCGGCAGCTGGCCGGACGAGCCGGATCTGGCGTCGCGGTGCAACGTCCTCGATCTTCCCGTCGTGGCGGGGGTGCCGTTGCTGGGCGCGGTGCCGGAGGGGGTTGGGCGGGGGCCGGCTGCGGTGTTCCGCGGGGCGGTGGGGGGTTGGCTGGGGCCGGGGCTGGGCGGCACGTGGGATGCGAACGTGTTCGCGTCTTTGCACGCGGGCGCCGTCTGAAGGGGCTTGGCCCGATGGCCGGGTGCGGGCCGTGTTTGGCCGGCCGCGCAGTTCCCCGCGCCCCTGAAGAACCGCGTTCGTCTGCGGGACGGTGGGGGTTGCTCGCGCAGTTCCCCGCGCCCCTCGGGGAGGGGCTGC
>NZ_JBHWZP010000178.1:0-19364 GCF_042728395.1 Streptomyces sp. NPDC060205 | reverse complement strand
AGGGGCGCGGGGAACTGCGCGGCCAGCCCCCGCCGGGGTGCACCCGGCCCGCGGCCTGGGTTATGGGGCCAGCGTTGACGCCTGGGTGATCGTGTTCGACAGGGTGCGGATCGCCGCGCTCTCCGTGGTCGCGGCCAGCTCCGACGCGCGGCGGCCGAGTTCGCGCAGCGGCAACGCCCCCGGCAGCGCCCCCCACCGACCGTCACCCGAGCGGAGCGCGTCCGCGAAGTACGCCGCGACCGCCGTGACCTGAAGCCCGCTGCGCGCGGTCGCCGAACCCCAGAGCGGGGCGTCGAGCGCGTCCGCCTCCACCCGGCCCGTCTCCTCGTGCGGGACACGGGTGGACGGGTCCAGCCACCGCACGGTCGCCGTCGCCACGTGCCCCCTCGCCCCCGGCTTGACCCGTACCGCGTACAGCGCCGTCACCGTGTGCCCCGGACCCGTCTCGCCGCCGTCCACGCGGTCGTCGCGGAAGTCCTCGTCGGCGACCTGACGGTTGTCGTAGCCGATCAGCCGGAACCGGTCCACGGTGGCGGGGTCGAAGGACACCTGTGCCTTCGCGTCCCTCGCCGTCAGGTCGATGTTGCGCGGCAGCTCGTCGCAGAAGACCTTGCGCGCCTCCTCCGCCCCGGACACGTACGTCGTGTGCCCGTCCCCCTTGTCCGCGAGGCGTTCCATCAGCGCGTCGCCGTAGTCGCTGCCCACGCCGACCCCGAAGAGCGTGATGCCGTGCTCGCGGCGGGCGTCCGCGATCCGGTCGAGGATGGCGTCGGCGTCGGTCTCCCCGGTGTTGGCGAGCGCGTCGGAGAGCAGCACGACCCGGTTGGTGGCGCCTTCCCGCAGCCCTTCGACGGCCGTACGGTAGCCGGTCGTGACGCCCGCGCCGAGGTTGGTGGAGTCGGTGGGTTCGAGGGTGTCGATCGCCTCGTGGACGCGGCCCCGGTGGTCGCCGAGGCGTGTCATCGGGAGCACGGTCCTCGCCTCGTCGCTGAAGCTGACCAGTGCGACCGCGTCGTCGTCGCGCAGCCGGTCCGTCATCACGTCGAGGGATTCCTTGGCCAGGTCCAGGCGGCCGGGTTCGGCCATCGAGCCGGAGACGTCGATGACGAAGGTGAGGGCGGCGGGCCGGCGTTCGCCGCTGTCCTCGGCCTCCCGGGTGGCGAGGCCGACGCGGAGGAAGCGCCAGTCCCGGCTCTCCTCGGCGTTCTCCTCGGCGTTCTCCTCGGCGAAGCCGTCCTCGGGGGCCGCCGTACGGGCGCCGTCCATCGTCACCGTGAAGCCGTTGCCGTCGGGGCGTTCGTAGTCCTGGCGGAAGCTGTTGATGAATTCCTCGGGGCGGACCGTCGACGGGTCGGGCCGCCGGCCCTCCCGCAGGGTCCGGCGCGCGTAGCCGTACGACGCGGTGTCGACGTCCAGGGCGAACGTGGAGAGGTAGTCGGCCGGGGGCGCGGTCTCCCGGAGTTCGCCCTTGCCCTCGTCGTCCTCGTAGCCCTGACCGGTTCGCCCGCCCGTGTCCGGCGGGCCCGTCGGCCGGGCGGGGGCGGGGGCCGGGAAGCCGTTGCCCTCCCGGGTCTCACCGCTGCTCCGGTCCTTCGAGTCCTCGCCGGCCGGGCCGCCGCAGGCGGTGAGCAGGAGTCCGAGCGAGACGGTCGCCGCGACGAACACGCCCCGCACCCGCCGCCCCTGCCGTCGCACGCGCGGTCGCCGCGAGCCCGCCGACCCTCCCCACGTGTCAGCCCGCTCTGTCCGATACCGCTCTGTCCGCTGCCGTTCGGTGCGCCTCATGTGTGTCCCCTCGGTGACCGCTGTGAGCCGACGTCTGTGACTGTGACGGCCGGGGCGGGCGGAAGGAGCGGCACGAGGCGTTGCGGATGGATCTCGATGCGGCCACGGTGGGCGCCGGTCGAGACCGGTGGGTGACCCTCCGGAGACCTGGGGGTCACCGGAGGGCCCGAGGGGCACCGGGAGGGGAGGGCGGAAGCCGCTTCACGGAGCTTCTACGACACCACGTCCTTGCGGGCGAACCCGCGGAACGCCAGGGCGAACAGCACCAGCGCGTACGTGACCGAGACGGCCGTGCCCTGGATCATGCCGCCCCATTCGGGGGTGGGCTGCACCGCGTCGGCCCACGCGAACTGCCAGTGCGCGGGCAGGAAGTGGCGCCAGTCGCCGAGGGCGGTGACCGCGTCCAGTACGTTCCCGACGATCGTCAGGCCGACCGCGCCGCCCACCGCGCCCAGCGGGGCATCGGTCTTCGTCGACAGCCAGAACGCGAGCCCGGCGGTGACCAGTTGGGACGCGAAGATGAACGCGATCACGATCACCAGGCGCTGGGCCGCCGTGCCCGCGGACAGGGAGCCGCCAGTGGGGATCTCCAGCGGACCCCAGCCGTACGCGACCGAGCCCACCAGCAGCGCGACGACCGGCAGCAGCACCATCGCGGCGAGGCTGAGGCCGAGTGCGACCACGAGCTTGGACCACAGGAGGCGGGCCCTGGGCACGGGTGCGGCGAGCAGATAGCGCAGGGAGGACCAGCTGGCCTCCGAGGCGATGGTGTCCCCGCAGAACAGCGCGACCGGGATGACGAGCAGGAAGCCCGCCGAGACGAAGAGGTTCGTCGCGGCGAAGTTGGCGCCCGAGGCCGTCGCCGTGTCCATGAGGGTGACCCGGCCCTCACGGCCCTCCGGCTGGCCGCCGATCGCGAAGGCCACGACCAGCACGAACGGCAGGGCGGCGAGGATCGCCCCCATGATCAGCGTGCGGCGCCGCTTCAGCTGGCGCATCAGCTCGACCCGCAACGGCAGGGTCCGCCCGGCCCGGTAGCCGTCCGCGACTTCGGCACGCTCGACAAGTGTGCTCACGCGGAGCCTCCGATCAGGGTGAGGAACGCGTCCTCCAGGCGGCGGTGGGGGCCGAGGGAGGCCACCGGTACTTCCAGCCGGACCAGCTCCACGAGGAGCCGGGCGGCTGCCGCGGAGTCGTCGACGGGCACGGAGGCATCGACGGCCACGGAGTCGCCGACGGGTGTTCCGGAAACCGCCGTTGCCGAACTCGCCGCCCCGGAGTCCACCGTCACCGGGACACGCGCCGACAGCCGTATCAGCAGGCCATCGTCCGTGCGGACCGCCGAGTCGACGCCCGGGAGCGCCGCCACCTTCTCCACCAGCGGGTCCGGGACGTCGGCCGCGAGCCCTACGAGGAGGGTGTCGCCGGAGCCGATGATCTCGTGGACCGGTCCTGCCTGGACGAGCCGGCCGCGGTCCATGACGACGAGATGCGTGCAGGACTGCTCGACCTCGGCGAGGAGGTGGCTGGACACGATGACCGTGCGCCCCGCGGCGGCGTAACGGATCATGACCTCGCGCATCTCGCGGATCTGGGGCGGGTCGAGGCCGTTGGTCGGTTCGTCGAGGATCAGCAGGTCGGGGAGGCCGAGCATGGCCTGGGCGATGGCCAGGCGCTGGCGCATGCCCTGGGAGTACGTGCGGACCGCGCGGGACAGCGCGTCGCCGAGGCCCGCGATCTCCAGCGCCTCCTCCAGGTGGGCGTCCTCGGGCGGGCGTCCGGTGGCCTGCCAGTACAGGTCGAGGTTCTCGCGGCCGGACAGGTGCGGGAGGAAGCCCGCGCCCTCCACGAAGGCGCCGACCCGGGACAGGACCGGTGAGCCCGGCCGGATCGCGTGCCCGAAGACCCGGATCTCGCCGCCGTCGGGCTTGATGAGGCCCATGAGCATGCGCAGCGTGGTGGTCTTGCCCGCGCCGTTCGGGCCGAGCAGACCGAGCACCTGGCCCTTCTCCACGCGGAACGACAGGTCCCGTACGGCATAGCGGTCCGAGGACTTCGCGTACCGCTTGCTCAGGTCGGTGATCTGGAGGGGGACCTCGGCGAGCGCCGGGTCGGGCGGGGTCGTGGCGGTGCGGCGACGGCCCGTCAGGAGCAGGACGAGCGCGGTCAGCGCGCCGGCGACCGGCAGCCACCACACCCAGGCGGGCAGCCCCGCCGCCCCGGCCGTCACCCCGGGCGCGGTCGGCACGGCGAGGTCGCTCTTCAGGGAGACGGTGTACGTGGCGGCCGTCAGCGGGGACGCGTAGCCGAGGTCGGTCGAGGCGAGGACCAGACGCAGGTGGTGGCCCTTGCGCACCTCGTGGTCGATGGCGGGGAGCGTGAGGCGCACGTCCTTGCCGCTGTCGCCGGTCGCGACCCGGGCCGGGGTGACGAGCTGGGACGGGAGCACCTGCTGCCGGCCGCCGGGGCCGACGTCGTACACCTTGGCGAAGAGGACGGCCTCGTCGGTCGTCGACTTCACGTTCACCGTGACGGTGGGTGAGCCGGTGATCCGCAGGTCCCTGGTCAGGGCCTTGGAGTCGAAGCGGGCGAACTGGCCGGGGAAGTCGAGCGACACCCCGACGCCGAGCGAGGACAGCTGGGAGAGGCCGCCGGCGCCGCCGAGACCGGGCAGGGCCGAGATGCCGGGCGGGCTGGCGCCCGCGGGGTTGGAGAACTTCTGCTCGCGTCCGCTCAGCGCCACCTCGCGGTCGCCGCCGGTCAGGCCGGGGTAGGTGTCCCCGTCGGCGCCCCGCAGTTGGGCGCCGCCGTCGGTCGTGTCGATGCCGCCGGTGCGGGTGACGCGGAACGCGGGGCCCGTGTCGGCGTTCTTGTCGTCCTTGAGGTAGCGGTCGAACCACGAGGTCACGCGGGCCTGGACGCGGTCCGTCTCCATGTCGCCGCCGTCGTGGCCGCCGGCGATCCAGTCGACGTCCACGGGCGCGCCGTTGGCCTTGACCGCCTTGGCGATCTGGTCGGCCTGGCCGAGCGGGAAGAGGGAGTCGGTCTGGCCCTGCATGATGAGCGTGGGCACCTTGATGCGGTCGCCGACGGCGGAGGGGCTGCGCTCCTCCAGAAGCTTCATCGCCGCGGCGTCGGGCTTCCCGGACTCCGCGACGCGCTCGTACATCTCGCAGAGTTGCGTCTCGAACGTGGTGCAGCCGCCGCCGGAGTTGATGAACATCCCGGCCCAGAGCTTCTTGAAGACGCCGTTCGGGAACAGGGCGTCCGCGAGGTTCCAGTACGTGATCGCCGGGGCGATGGCGTCCACGCGCTGGTCGTAGCCGGCCGCGAGGAGGGAGACCGCGCCGCCGTACGAGGCTCCGGCGACGCCCACCCGGGGGTCGCCGGCCTTGTCGAGTTCGACCTCGGGGCGCTTGGCGAGCCAGTCGATGAGCTTGGAGACGTCGGCGACCTCGCCCTTCGGGTCGTTCAGGCCGATCTTGCCCGTGGAGTTGCCGAAGCTGCGGGACGACCAGGTCAGGACCGCGTAGCCGTCGCGGGCGAGGTCCTCCGCCTGCTTGCGTACGTCCTCCTTGTCGCCGCCGAAGCCGTGGGTCAGGAGGACGGCGGGGCGGCGGTCGCCGGAACCGGCCGAAGCGGTGGAGCCGGTGGAGCCGGAGGTGAAGTACGACGTGTCGATCCTCACTCCGTCCGCCGTGGGGATGACGCGGTCGGCGCGGTGCACCGCGGGTGCCTCGTCGGAGGCGACCGCGGTCCATGTCCCGGCGCCGGCGAGTACGACGACGAGGGCCGCGGCGGTCCAGCGGCGTGGGCCTCGCAGCCATCGTCGTGGTGCTGCGGGCAATCGAAGATCCATGGCTCAACCGTACGGGGCCCTGCCGGGTGGGGGTGGGGTCGGTGGGGGGAGGTTGGCGGTATCCCGTAGGAGTACGAGGGCTGTCACATGTACCGCGCGTGCGGTATGCGGGGTGGCTTCGCCGGTGGGCCTGTGCGGGTCGGTGGGGGCTGGTCGCGCCGTTCCCCGCGCCCCTTGGGGGCGAAAGGATTGCGCCGTTCCCCGCGCCCCTGGAGGGGGTGGGGGGCTTCGGCCGTGGGTGGGTGCGGGAGCGTCGTGGCCGGTCGCGCCGTTCCCCGCGCCCCTTGAGGGGCTGCGCCCCTCCAAAAGCAAAAGATTGCGCCGTTCCCCGCGCCCCTAGTGGGTGTCCGGGACCGTTACCAGCCAGCGGGTGGTCTGGCGGGGGCGTAGGTACAGGGCCCAGTAGAGGGTTGCCGCTGCTGTGATGCCGCCCGTCCATGCCAGGTACGTCGGGTCCTGCATGGTGAGGACGTAGACGAGGACCGCGATGAGGAGGACCGGGAGCGTCGGCCACAGCGGCATGCGCCAGGCGTGGGTGTGGGCGTGGGGGCCCCGGCGGGCCAGCAGGGCGGCCACCGCCACGAGGATGTACATGCTCGTGACGGAGACGCCCGTGATGCCGTACAGGGTGTCGAGGTTGACGAAGCACAGGACCGCGCCGGGTACGCCCACCACCAGCGTCGCCACCCACGGGGAGCCGAAGCGGCCGAGCTTCGACAGGACGTCGTTGACCGGCTCGGGCCAGGCCTTGTCGCGGGCGGAGGCGAACAGCACGCGGGAGTTCTGGATGACCATGACGATGCCCGCGTTGATGATGGCGAGGGCCACGCAGAGGCTGACGAACGTGCCGACCGCCGAGTTCGACCACGCGGCGACCATGCCGCTGATGTCCCCGCCGGTGAGCGCGGCCAGGTCCGGGGCGCCCAGGGTGATCGCGGCCACCGGCACGAGGATGATCACCGTGGAGATGGCGAGGGTGGCCAGGACCGTACGGGCCACGTTGCGGCGCGGGTTCTCCAGTTCCTCGGAGAGGTAGACGGCCGTCGAGAAGCCCTGGGTGACGAAGAGGGCGATAGCGAGCCCGGAGACCACCAGCATCACCGTCACGGTGTCCGGGTGTCCGCCGGGGCCTGCCACCTCCATGGACACCAGGCTGTCCGCCCCGCGCTCGGCGTGCGCGAAGCCGAGGACGGCCACGACGGCCGCCGCGATGACCTCAAGGACCAGGAAGATCCCGGTGATCCAGGCGTTGGCCCGCAGGTCGAGCAGGCCCGCGAGGGTGGCGAGCACCATCACGCCCGCGCCCGCCCAGGACGCGTCGAGGTGCACGAGGGGCGCGAGGTAGTCGGCCGTGCCCATCGCGATCACCGGCGGGACGATCATCACGACGAGGAGCGACAGGACGAAGACCAGCCAGCCCGCGAGCCGTCCGGCCATCGTCGACACCATGGCGTACTCGCCGCCCGCGCTGGGGATGAGGGTGCCCAGCTCCGAGTAGCAGAACGCCACGGCGATACAGAGCAGCGAGCCGATGGCGACGGTGAGGGCCGTCGCCGTGCCGAGGGACCCGAACAGGTCGGGCACGACCACGAAGAGCGTGGAGGCCGGTGTCACGCAGGAGATCGTGAGCAGGGTGCCGCCGACGACCCCGATGGACCGCTTGAGCGTACGGGGGCCGGTACCGGCTCCGTCGGGACCGCTGTCCGGCGCCAGGGGGACGGGAGCGGAGTCGACAGTGCGAAGCGTGTCAGTCATGGAGCGGTTCCGATCGACTCGTGCGGCGGGGGTGCGTGCTCCCGTGCCGCATCGAACCCTGCGGAATCCGAATCGTCAACGGTCCTTCACCTACGGAATCCGTAGGTCGAGGAGGATTCAACTGCCGTTCTTGGCAGGGTCGCGCAAGCAGCCTCAGCCATCGGCGCCCGTGCGGTAACCGCAGCACGGGCGCCGAAATTCACAGCCGATATTCATCGGGGGAGGGTGCCGGCGGAAGGTGTGCCGGCGGAACGTGCCGGCACGCTCAGTGGTTGCGCGGGAATCCCAGGTCCACGCCCGCCGGGCCCTCCGAGGGGTCCGGCCAGCGGGTCGTGACGACCTTGCCGCGGGTGTAGAAGTGCGTGCCGTCGTTGCCGTAGATGTGGTGGTCCCCGAAGAGGGAGTCCTTCCAGCCGCCGAAGGAGTGGTAGCCCACCGGCACCGGGATCGGCACGTTCACGCCGACCATGCCGGCCTCGATCTCCAGCTGGAAGCGGCGGGCCGCGCCGCCGTCCCGGGTGAAGATCGCGGTGCCGTTGCCGAAGGGCGAGTCGTTGATGAGGGCCACCCCCTCGTCGTACGTGTCCACGCGCAGCACGCACAGCACCGGGCCGAAGATCTCGTCCCGGTAGGCGTCCGCGTCGGTGGGGACCTTGTCGAGCAGCGAGAGCCCGATCCAGTGGCCGTCCTCGTGGCCCTCGACCGTGTACCCGGTGCCGTCGAGCACGACCTCGGAGCCCTGCGCGGCGGCGCCCGTCACGTACGAGGCGACCTTGTCGCGGTGGGCCGCGGTGATCAGCGGGCCCATCTCGGAGGCCGGGTCGGTGCCGGGACCGATCTTGATCTTCTCGGCGCGCTCGCGGATCTTCGCGACCAGTTCGTCGCCGATCGCGCCGACCGCGACGACGGCCGAGATGGCCATGCAGCGCTCGCCCGCCGAACCGTAGGCGGCGGAGACGGCCGCGTCGGCCGCCGCGTCCAGGTCGGCGTCCGGGAGGACCAGCATGTGGTTCTTGGCGCCGCCGAGGGCCTGGACGCGCTTGCCGTGGGCGGAGGCGGTGGTGTGGATGTACCGGGCGATGGGGGTGGAGCCGACGAAGGAGACCGCCTTGACGTCCGGGTGCTCCAGGAGGCGGTCGACGGCCACCTTGTCGCCGTGCACGACGTTCAGGACGCCGTCGGGCAGTCCGGCCTCCGCGAACAGCTCCGCGAGCCGGACGGCCGCCGACGGGTCCTTCTCGCTCGGCTTGAGCACGAAGGTGTTCCCGCAGGCGATGGCCAGCGGGAACATCCACATCGGGACCATCGCCGGGAAGTTGAACGGTGTGATGCCCGCGACGACCCCGAGCGGCTGGCGGATCGAGGCCACGTCGACCCGCGAGGCCACCTCGGTCGACAGCTCGCCCTTCAGCTGGACGGTGATCCCGCACGCCAGGTCGACGATCTCCAGGCCGCGCGCGACCTCGCCGAGCGCGTCCGAGTGGACCTTGCCGTGCTCGGCGGTGATCAGGGCGGCGATCTCGTCGCGGTGGGCGTCGAGGAGCGCGCGGAACGCGAAGAGGATCGCCGACCGCTTGGCCAGCGACGAGGTGCCCCAGCTCGCGTAGGCGTCCTTCGCGGCGGCGACCGCGGCGTCCACCTCCTCGACGCTCGCGAAGGCGACCTTCGTGGTGACGGCGCCGGTCGCGGGGTCGGTGACCGGCCCGTACGAACCCGACGTGCCGTCGGCGGTCTTGCCGCCGATCCAGTGGTTGACGATCTTCGTCATGCCCGAGAACTCCTTGTCATGCCCAAGAACTACGTCACAGATGGCGGCGCCGGGTGGAGGCCAGCCGTTCGTACAGCGCGCGTGCCTTGACCGCCGACGGTCGGGTCGCGGTCTCGGCCACAGGAACATCCCACCAGGCCTGCGCCGGGGGCGCGCCCGACACTGTGTCTGCCGTTTCGGTCTCCACGTAGACACATGTGGGAGTGTCGGCGGCCCGCGCCTCGGCGAGGGCGGACCGCAGGTCGTCCACGGTCTTGGCGCGCAGCACCCGCATCCCGAGGCTCGCCGCGTTGGCGGCCAGGTCGACGGGGAGCGGGCGCCCCGTGTACGTGCCGTCCTCGGAGCGGTGGCGGTAGGCGGTGGCGAACCGCTCGCCGCCGACCGTCTGGGAGAGGCCGCCGATGGACGCGTACCCGTGGTTCTGCAGGATGACCACCTTGATGGCGATGCCCTCCTGGACGGCGGTGACGATCTCGGTGGGCATCATGAGGTACGTGCCGTCGCCGACCAGGGCCCACACGGGCCGGTCCGGGGCCGCCATCCGCACGCCGATCGCGGCCGGGATCTCGTAGCCCATGCAGGAGTAGCCGTACTCGACGTGGTACTGGTCGCGGGAGCGGGCGCGCCAGAGTTTGTGCAGGTCGCCGGGGAGGGAGCCGGCCGCGTTGACGATGATGTCGTCGCCGGTGACCAGGTCGTCGAGCGCGCCGAGGACCTGCGGCTGGGTGGGCCGCGCGTAGGGGTCCTCGGCTTCGAAGGCCGCGTCGACGCGGTGCTCCCAGCGCTCCTTGTCGTCGGTGTACTCGGTGACGTACGCGGGCCCGGCGCGGTGGCCGTGCGGGGCGAGGGCCGCGGTGAGGGCCTCCAGCGCGGTGCGCGCGTCGGCGACCAGTGGCTGCCCGGCCATCTTGTGCCCGTCGAAGGAAGCGATGTTGATGTTCAGGAAGCGCACGCCCGGGGCGGCGAAGAGGGTGCCGGAGGCGGTGGTGAAGTCGGTCCAGCGGGTGCCGACGCCGATCACCAGGTCGGCGGTGCGGGCGAGTTCGCAGGCGGTCGCGGTGCCCGTGTGCCCGATGCCGCCGACGTCCGCCGGATGGTCCCAGGCGAGCGAGCCCTTGCCTGCCTGGGTGGAGGCGACCGGGATGCCGGTGAGGTCGGCGAACTCCCGCAGCGCGTCCTCGGCCTCGCTGTGGTGGACCCCGCCGCCCGCGACGACCAGGGGCCGCCTGGCCGTCCGTATCGTCCGGACGGCGACGGCCAGTTGCGCGGGGTCGGCGACCGGACGGCGTACGGTCCACACGCGTGCGGCGAAGAACTCCCCGGGCCAGTCGAACGCCTCCGCCTGGACGTCCTGCGGGAGCGCGAGGGTGACGGCGCCCGTGTCGAGCGGGTCGGCGAGCACGCGCATGGCCTGGAGGGCGGCCGGGACCAGGGCCTCGGGGCGGGTGATCCGGTCGAAGTACCTCGACACCGGGCGCAGACAGTCGTTGACGGACACATCGCCCGCGTACGGGACTTCGAGCTGCTGTAGGACCGGGTCGGCGGGACGGGTCGCGAAGACGTCACCGGGCAGCAGGAGCACCGGGAGGCGGTTGACCGTGGCGAGGGCGGCGCCCGTGACGAGGTTCGTGGCGCCGGGGCCGACGGACGTGGTGACGGCCTGTGCGGAGAGACGGTTCGACTGACGCGCGTAGCCCACCGCCGCGTGCACCATGGCCTGTTCGTTGCGGCCCTGGTGGTACGGCATGCCGTCGCCGTACTCCAGGAGCGCCTGGCCGAGGCCGGCGACGTTGCCGTGGCCGAGAATGCCCCAGGTGGAGTCGATCAGGCGGCGCCGCACGCCGTCGCGCTCGGTGTACTGGACGGTGAGGAACCGCACCAGCGCCTGTGCGACCGTCAGCCTTGTCGTCGTTGACCTCGGCTCTGTCATCGGTAGCCCTCTGTGCTCTCTACGTGTCACGGGTGGAATCACGGATGGAAGCTGATCCGCCACGTCATACGTCTGAACGGGCCCTGCGTCTCTACGGCCCGCCCGCCGATCCGGACCGCGTCGCCTCATGCCACCGCGGCAGCGCGTACGGGCGGGGCGGGAACCTCCGGCGCGGAGCCGTAGCGGGCGGGGAGTCGTCGCTCGCACTTCGCTCCTGCCAGGGCGAAGCGGACTTCCGCGCCGGAGGCGATCTGTGCCCGGGCACCACGGGGGCGTGGCCGGAGCCGGTGGCTCCGGCGAACACGCGCTCCCCGCCCAGGTGTTCAAACACTTTGCCCTCTTTATTCCCCTCTGTGCGCACCGTACAACCACCGCCCGGTGGAAGCACGGCACTCCCGTTCACCGCGGCACCGCCCCGGCCGCGAGAGCTTCCTCGACCTCGGGGAGGGTCGGCATGGCGGAGGAGCACTCCAGCCGGGAGGCGACGATGGCGCCCGCGGCGTTGGCGTGGCGCATGACGCGTTCCAGGTCCCAGCCGGCCAGCAGGCCGTGGCAGAGGGCGCCGCCGAAGGCGTCACCGGCGCCGAGGCCGTTGAGGACCGTGACCGGCAGCGGCGGGACCTCCGCGAAGTCGCCGTCGCGGTGCACGGCCAGGACGCCCTTGGGGCCCTGTTTGACCACGGCCAGTTCGATGCCCGCGTCGAGGAGGGCGCGGGCGGCGGCGTGCGGTTCGCGCAGGCCGGTGGCGACCTCCACCTCGTCGAGGTTGCCGACGGCGACCGTGGTGTGGCGCAGGGCCTCGGCGTAGAAGGGGCGGGCCTCGGCGGGGTCGGTCCAGAACATCGGCCGCCAGTCCAGGTCGAAGACCGTCGGGCCGGACCTGGCGCGGTGGGCCAGCGCCGCGAGCGTGGCCGTGCGGCTGGGCTCCTCGCTCAGGCCCGTACCCGTGACCCAGAGGATCCGGGCGTCCCGCAGGGCGTCCAGGTCCAGTTCGTGGGCGTCGATCTCCAGGTCGGGGGCCTTCGGCTGCCGGTAGAAGTACAGCGGGAAGTCGTCCGGCGGGAACACCTCGCAGAAGGTGACCGGCGTGGGCAGCCCGCGCACCGGCGTCACCCAGCGGTCGTCGACGCCGAAGTCCCGCAGCGCCTCGTGCAGATACGTGCCGAAAGGGTCGTCCCCGGTCCGCGACACGACGGCCGTGCGCCGGCCGAGCCGGGCCGCCGCGACCGCCACGTTGGCGGCCGAGCCGCCGAGGAACTTCCCGAAGGACGTCACCTGTGGGAGGGGCACGCCGGTCTGCAGCGGGTAGAGGTCCACGCCGATGCGCCCCATGGTGATGAGGTCGTACGCACTGGACTCCGCTGACTCGACCATCGAGTTCCCTCCGCATCGGTGGACCCCAGGTCTAGCGGCGCCGATAGAGCCCTGTCAATTGGTTGTCCGGACATTCGGACCATGTCTTGACGCGGACGGGTCGGATCGGGGGCGGACCGCGAGCGGGGTGGGGGCGGCTGCGGGGTCGGGACGGGGTCGGGTGCGGGTGCGTGGGGGCTGGTCGCGCAGTTCCCCGCGCCCCTGGGCGGTCAGACTCCGGCGGATTAGATCGCTGGTGTGGCGGATCGCAGGCGGGGTGAGGCGTTGGGGAGGTCGGGGCGAGGTCGGGTGCGGGTGCGTGGGGGCCGGGCGCGCAGTTCCCCGCGCCCCTAGGCGGTCAGGCTCCGGCGGATTAAATCGTTCTTGGCGGTCAGGCCCCGCGGATTAAATCGTCGGTGTCTTGACGTAGATCATCTGGGCTTTTCATGCTGGCGGCATGCGAGTCGACCGATGACCAGCCATGAGAACCGACCGCCCGTCGGACGCCGTTCCCTGCTGGCCGGGGCCGCCGCCGGTCTGGGCGCGGCGGCGGCCCTGCCCGCGCGGCCCGCGTCCGCCGCGGCGGCGTCCGCGCCGGTGTCCGCGTCCGCGTCGGGGCGGCGGCATCCGGCGAACTGGCCCGATCCCGCCCCCTACGGCCTCGCCGACACCCGCCCGGACCTCTGGCCGAGGGACGACAACTCCTTCGTACTGCCGCTGGAGCTGCGGCCTCGCGACGAGGAGCGCGGGGTGGTCTGGATGCGTGACACGTACGTCAACTGCTTCGTCGTTGACGGCCGCCCCCTCTACGTCGCCACCGGCACCACGCGGGTGCCCGGACTCGACACGGCAGGACCGTGGAACGACGGCATCTTCGTGTGGACCGCGCGCTCCCTCCAGGGGCCCTGGAGACTGGCGGACACGACCGGGGTGCGGCCCGGCGCGGAGAAGGGCAAGGTGTGGTCGCCCGAGTTCGTCGGCGAGAACCGGCCCGGCCGCACGGTCGTCGCCCCCTGGCAGGAGTACTGGTACGACGACACCTTCGGCAAGCGCGGTCAGGCCTGGGCGCCCGAACTGCACCGCTTCAACGGCACGTGGTACCTCGTCGCGTGCATGGGCGACCACTCCAAGAAGGTCGGTTCGTTCATGCTCGTCAGCGAGGGCGGCGTCGAGGGCCCGTACCGGCTGGTCGAGGGGAACCTCGGCAAACCCTTCGGGGACTCGTTCATCGGCGGCCCCGCCTTCATCGAGCCCGGCGCCTACCACCACATCGACGGCAGCCTGTACTCCGAGGGCGACAACGCCTGGCTGGTGCTGCACAACAACCTGTACGCCAGGTTCCGGGACGACATGGAGGACATCGTCCCCACGACCAACCTCCCGGCGTTCCGGCAGTCGCCCTACTCGCCCGAGCCGTATCTCGAAGGCGCGTACGTGTTCAGGTACGGCGGCAAGTACTTCCTGCTGCACGCCGCGTGGGACCGGACCTCGGTCAACGCCGACGGCACCACCCGCCAGGCCTACGACACCGCCGCGGCCGGCCGGGTCCAGTACCAGTACGACGCCGTCGTCGCCGTCTCCGACACCTTCGAGGGGCCGTACTCGCAGCGCTGGACCGCGGGCGTCGGCGCCGGTCACAACAACTTCTTCGAGGACCACCGCGGGCAGTTGTGGGCGACGTTCTTCAACAACCCGAACTTCGGATACTGGTCCAACGCCTCGCGGCTCGCCGAGGCCGCCGTGCCCGGTGTCGTACGGGTGGAGTGGACCGGGCCGAAGGGCAACCGGCTGTACGTCCGGCGCCGCGACTGAGGCGCCGGCCCCGGGCGCGCCCGCCCCGCGCGGCCCCTACGCGGCGACGACGGCGACCCCGGTCCTGCCTCCGTCGACGTCCACCACGGTTCCGTGCACGAAGGACGCTTCGTCGCTCGCCAGCCAGAGCACCGCGGACGCGATGGCCTCGGGCGTGCCGACGCCGCCGGCCGGGGTGCCCTTCATCATGATCTCGCCCGGACCCGGCTCGGCGCCCGCCGGGGCCGGGGGCAGGATCACGCCCGGCGACACGGCGTTGACCCGTACGCCGAGCGGCGCGAACTCCGCGGACCACGCCCGGGTGAGCGTCTCCATGGCCCCCTTGGTGGAGCTGTAGAGCGCCCCGCGGGGGACGCCGAGGCGCGCGATCCACGAGCCGAGGTTGACGATCACGCCGCCGCCGGAGTCCGCCATGCCCAGGACCACGGCGGCGGTGAGGAAGAAGGGCGCCTTCACGTTCACGCCGTAGACCTGGTCGAACGTCTTCTCGTCGGTGTCGGCGGTACCGGGGGACGGGTAGATCCCGGCGTTGTTGACCAGGATGTCGATCCGCCCGCCCAGGGCCTGCCGGGCCCGCCCGGCCAGGTCCTGGGAGGCTTCCGCGCTGCCGTCGAGGTCCGCCGCGACGAAGTCGGCCCGGCCGCCCGCCGCGCGGATCCCTTCGACCACGCGCGCTCCCCGGTCCGCGTTGCGCCCGGACACGACGACATGGGCCCCCTCGGCGGCGAACGCCTCGGCGATCGCCTGTCCGATGTTGCTGGTCGAGCCCGTGACCAGTGCTGTCCTGTTCCGCAGCCGCTCACTCATGGCGTGGTCTCCCTTGTCTCCGTCGCGTCCGCCGGGGCGCTCCCCCGGCGTGCGCGGACCACTGTGCGCCGCAGAAAATGGACCAGCAAGTCCAGAACGGGGGTACCGTCGGTACGGCCGGCCGGACGGCGGGCGGATCAGGGGCCACGAGGAGGCGGGGATGCCGGGAGCGGCGACCGTGAAGGGCCGGGCCACCCGGGCCCGGATCGTCGAAGGGGCGGCCGAGGTACTGCGCGAACAGGGCGTGGCGTTCACGACGCTCGACGACATCCGGGGCCGCACCGGCACGAGCAAGAGCCAGCTGTTCCACTACTTCCCGGCCGGCAAGGACGAACTGCTGCTGGCGGTGGCGCAGTTCGAGGCGGACCGCGTCCTGGCCGACCAGCAGCCGCACCTGGGGCGCCTCGACTCGTGGGAGTCCTGGCGGCGGTGGCGGGACGTGGTGGTGGAACGGTACGAACGACAGGGCGACCACTGCCCGTTGGGCTCGCTGTTCCTCCAGGTGGGCCGGGACCGCCCGGGTGCGCGGGCGATCGTGACGGAGCTGATGCGCCAGTGGCAGGAGCAGCTCGCCCGCGGCATGCACGCCCTGCAGACGAACGGTCTGGTGTCGCCCGCCCTCGATGCGGACCGGGAGGCCGCCGCGCTGCTGGCGGGCGTCCAGGGCGGTGTGACCATCATGATGTCCACGGGCGACTCGACCCATCTGAAGGCGGCGCTCGACACCGGGATCGCGCATCTGCGGGCGGCGCGGCCCGAGGACCCGCGCGCGGCGGGTGGGCGTGAAGGATTGCGCAGTTCCCCGCGCCCCTGAGGGGGTGGGGCTGGCCCGTGGTCCGTGTCGTGCGGGCCAGATGTGGCTCGTCGCGCAGTTCCCCGCGCCCCTGGGGGTGGGGCTGGGGCCGGATGGTCGGGTGCGGGGTGGGCCGGCATGCCGCGTACGCCGCCGGGCAGGCCGGGGTTGTCGCCCATGTGGCCGCCCATGAAGCCGGCGCTGCGGCCTGTGCGATCAAGGCCGCCCGCGCCGCCGGGGGAGAGAGCAAGGCCGCGCCGACAGCTCCGCCGTGTCCGTTCAGCCGTGCGGGAGGATCACCGCTCGGCCGTTGATCCTGCCCTCGTGCAGGCGCTCGTAGGCGAGGGGGGCCTCGTCCAGGGAGAAGGTCTCGGTGTGCACCGACACCGCGCCGGAGCGGGCCAGCGCGAGGACCTCGACGAGTTCGCCGCGGGTGCCCCAGTAGGGGGCGCTGACCGACACCTCGAAGGGGAGCTGTCCGAAGCCGACGGGGAGCGTTCCGCCGCCGATGCCGACGATCGTGATGTCGCCCTCGACCGCCGCGACGGCTCCCGCGGTGGCCAGCGTGGGCTGCGCCCCGACGAAGTCGAAGACCGCCTCCGCCCCGACCCCGCCGGTGAGTTCACGCACCGTGGCGGCGGCCTGCGCGTCGGACAGGACCGCCTCGTGGGCGCCGACCGCGCGGGCCAGCCGCAGCTTCTCCTCGCTCACGTCGAGCGCGACCACCCGGGCCGGGGACATGGCGCGCAGCAGCTGGATGGCGACGTGTCCGAGCCCGCCCGTGCCGATGACCACGGCGGTCGAGCCCGGTACCAGCTTCGGCAGCGACCGCTTGATCGCGTGGTACGGCGTCAGTCCCGCGTCCGTCAGCGAGACCGCCGCGGCCGGGTCGAGCCCGTCCAGCGGCACCAGGTGCCGGGGGTCGTCCACCAGCAGGTACTCCGCCATCGAACCCGGCGCCCCGAGCCCCGGCGGACGGATGCCGAGCTCGTCGGCGCGCAGGCAGTAGTTCTCCTTGCCCTCCGCGCACTTGGCGCAGCTGCCGCAGCCCCAGGGGCCGTACACGGCGACCGCGTCGCCCTCGCGCACACCGGTCACTCCCGCGCCGAGCGCGGCGACCGTGCCCACGCCCTCGTGGCCGAGGGTGAGCGGCAGCTCGTACGGGAATCCCTCGGCGGGCCAGCTCATCACGGCGATGTCGGAGTGGCATACGCCGGCGGCGGTGACCTTCAACAGGACCTGACCGGGGCCGGGTTCGGGGTCGGGGACGACCACGACCTCGGGGGCGGCGCCGATGGAGCGGTACTGCAGTGCCTTCATGGCCTTGCTTCTTTCTGTGTCTGTCTGTGTCTGTTGCGCTCTGCTACTGCTCTGCTGCTTCCCGTGCTTGCCGCGGGGCTCAGACGGCGGTGTAGGCGCCGTCGACCAGGTGGTAGCCGCCGGTCACGAACGAGGCCCGGGCGGACAGCAGGAAGACGATCAGTTCGGCGACCTCGTCGGGGCGGCCGAGGCGGCCGGCGGGGTGCAGCGCCACCAGGCCGTCGTAGGCCTCCTTGTCCATGCCCTGGAGCAGCGGGGTCTCGATGAAGCCGGGGCCGACCACGTTGACGCGGATGCCCCTGGCGGCGTACTCGGCGGCCGTGGTCCTGGTCAGGCCGACCACGCCGTGCTTGGCGGCCACGTACGCGGAGGAGCCCGCGAAGCCGACCGAGCCGAGGATGGAGGCGACGTTCACCACGGCACCGCCGCCGGCCGCCTCGATGGCGGGCAGCTCGTGGCGCAGGGAGTAGAAGACGCCGTTGAGGTTGGTGGCGATCACGCGGTCGTAGGCCTCGATGTCGTACTCGCCCGTCGGCGCGCTCGGGCCGCCGATGCCGGCGTTGTTCACGGCCAGGTGGAGCCCGCCGAAGGTGTCGACGGCGAAGGCGACGGCCGCCGCCACGGAGTCGGGGCTCGTCACGTCCACCGCGACCGCGGCGGCCTCGAAGCCCTCGGCGCGCAGGTCGGTGGCGGCCTTCTCGGCGCCCTCGGCGTTGTAGTCGGCGATCACGACGTTCGCGCCGCCGGCGCCGAGGCGGCGGGCGGTGGCCAGGCCGATGCCGGAGGCGGCGCCGGTGACGAGCGCGGTCCGCCCGGCGAACTCGGTGGCGTAGTCGGTGACGGGGGTGGTGCCGGTGACAGGGGTGGTGCCGGTGGTGCTCATGGTGCTCTCACTTCTCGGGGGTGTCGTACGAGACCGCGGACGCGGCCTCGTGGGTCAGGGCGTCGTAGGCCCGCTCCACCAGGGCGGCGAGGTCCTCGGCCGCCGAGTCGGGGCCGGACGTGCCGCGCGCCCAGATGCGCAGCGCGGCGGTGAGGACTCCGGCGGCGGCGTCGACCACGACGGCGGGGCGCACGTCCAGTACGTCGTCGGTGCCGAGCCGGTCGGCGAGGATGCGGACCGACTCGTCCTGGGCGTCGACCCGGATGCGTTCGTACGCCGCGAACAGGGCCGGCTCGCTGTCGAGGAGGGCCAGCAGCCGCCGCGTCCGGGGGCGCACGTGCCAAGCCGGGTCGTCCCGGTCGGCGAGCCAGTCGCGCACGGCCCGGCGGTAGGCGAGCAGCGGCGGTTCGGCGGCGGGCCGCCCGCGCAGCAGCGCGTTGATGCGGTCGCCGTCCCCTCGTACGAAGTCGAGGGCCGCGTCCTCCTTGCCGGCGAAGAGCCGGCTGAAGGTGCGGCGGGTGACGTCCGCCCGCTCCGCGACGGCCTCGACCGTGGTGGCGGCGAGGCCGCGCTCCAGGATCAGGTCGACGGCGGCGGTCGCGAGGGCGTTGCGGGTCTGCCGGGCCTTGCGCTGCCGGCGGTCCTCGGTGGTGGTGCTGGGCTCCGTTGCCTCCATACCCTCAGAATACTCCTTCATGTCCCAATGGGACATGTTTCCCACTGGGACATGTCTTCGGCGGGATCCCAGGATGAGACCCGAAGGCGCAAACGGCGCCGATGGCAAGAATCCCCTGAGGTCCAATGCGTCACCCGTGTCACAAAAGACACCCCTCTGTCACACATGTCACGCGTACGCGGGTCTTGCGTCACACCCGCGCGACAGCCCCTGCCGCGTTGTCACTCTGTGTCGTTCACCGAGCACAGGCTTGTGATCGCCAGCGCAGCGCCCGGCTCCCCCGACGGCCGCCCCTCGGCCGCCGCCGCGGCGCGCGCAGGGAGGTGCTACGGATGACCGACCGAAGGCTCTGGTCGTACAAGGAGATCGCGGCGCACATCAAGGTGCAGCCGGACACTGTGCGGTCCTACCGCAAACACGGACTGCTGCCCGCGCCCGACCACGTGGAGAGCGGCAAGCCGTACTGGTACGCCGACACCGTCCGCGCGTGGGTCGCCTCCCGGCCGGGCAACAGGGGCCGCAAGGGCGGCTGACCGCCCGTCGCGCCGCCCGGCCGGCCGCCCGTCGCCACGCCCGGCACGGCGCCCGGCACGCGAGGGGGCCCCGCACGTCCACCGTGCGGG
>NZ_JBHWZP010000177.1:0-19472 GCF_042728395.1 Streptomyces sp. NPDC060205 | reverse complement strand
CGCCGCCCCGGCCAGCAGGACACCCCGCTCGGCGGCCCCGAGGCGTAGCCCTTCCGAACAAGGCCTGCCCTGTCAGCAGAGTTCCGTATGCCCGGGGGCGGCGGACTACGGCGTACCGGCACGGCCCCTCGCGTGCTCGTGCGCTCCCACGGTCAGGCGGCTGTCGCCAGGGACTTGAGGGCTCGCTGGGCCACCTCGCGGCCGATGGGGAGGGAGGCCGTGGCCGCGGGGGAGGGAGCGTTGAGTACGTGGACCGTGCGGGGGCCCTCCTGGATCAGGAAGTCGTCGACCAGGGTGCCGTCGCGCAGGACCGCCTGGGCGCGGACGCCTGCGGGGGTCGGGATCAGGTCGTCCGAGGTGATGGCCGGGAGCAGGCGGCGGACCGCGCGGGTGAAGGCGGCCTTCGAGATCGAGCGGTGCAGTTCTCCGGTGCCGTAGCGCCAGTGGCGGCGGGCTATCTGCCACGAGCCGGGCCAGGTGAGGGTCGCGCCCAGTTCGCGGGGGCGGACCGTTCGCCAGTCGTAGCCCTCGCGGGCCAGGGCCGGGACCGCGTTCGGGCCGACGTGGACGCTGCCGTCGATGCCGCGCGTGAGGTGGACCCCGAGGAAGGGGAACGCGGGGTCGGGGACGGGGTAGACGAGGCCGCGGACCAGGTCGGGGCGGGCGAGCGTGTAGTACTCGCCGCGGAAGGGGACGATCCGCATGTTCGGTTCGTCGCCGGTGAGGCGGGCGATCTCGTCGCAGTGGAGGCCGGCGCAGTTCACCAGGACGCGGGCGCGGACGACCGTGCCGTCGTCCGTGCGGACGGCCACGCCGAGGTCGGGGCGGCGGTCGATGTACGCGGCCTTCGTGCCGTACCTGATCAGGGCGCCGGAGGCGTTCGCCAGGTGCCGGGCCACGGCGGCGTAGTCGCACACCCCGGTGGTGGCGACGTGGATCGCGGCGAGGCCCCGTACCTCGGGTTCGTACTCCTCGATCTGGGGGGCGCCCAGTTCCCGGACCGGAATGCCGTTCTCCCGGCCTCGCTGGACGAGGGCGTGCAGGCGGGGCAGTTCGTCGCGCTCGGTGGCGACGATCAGCTTGCCGGTCACCGCGTGGGCGATGCCGTACTCGGCGCAGAACTTGACCATCTCGGCCGCGCCCCGTGCCGCGAACTGTGCCTTCAGGGAACCCGGGCGGTAGTAGATCCCGCTGTGGATGACTCCGCTGTTGCGTCCCGTCTGGTGTCGGGCCGGGCCGGGCTCCTTCTCCAGCACGGTCACGCGCGTGCCCGGGGCGGCACGCGTGATCGCGTACGCCGCCGACAGGCCGACGATCCCGCCGCCGATCACCAGCACGTCACAGTCGTAAGCGATCTCCCGCACCATCTGCCCGCCCACCCTCCCCCTCCGACTCCACCACCTCCGATAGTGCACTGCGCCACTGCCACCCCCCTCAAACCAACATTCCAGCCGAACCAAACCAAACACCGACCCGATCAGACATGGGGGGGGGAGGGAGAGGGGGCACGACCGGGTGCCGGGTGCCGCGTGCCGGTTCGGGCCGGGGGCGCCCCGTCAGGGGCGCGAGGAACTGCGCGACCAGCCACAGCGAACCCGCAGACGCGGCTTTTAGGGGCGCGGGGAACTGCGCGACCAGCCACGACGGACCCGCAGCGGCAAGACGCCCCAGCCGGGCAGACGCGCTTCTCAGGGGCGCGGGGAACTGCGCGATCAGCCACGGCGGGCCTGCGGCGGCAAAAGGCCCCCAGCCGGGCAGACGCGGCTTTTAGGGGCGCGGGGAACTGCGCGACCAGCCACAGCGGACCCGCACCCCCACAAACCCCCTCAGCCTCGCAGGAAGCTGCAAACGACCTAGGCCGGGGCCATCAGCAACGGCCGAGCCCGCTCGCGCAGTTCGACGACCCGCGGCTCATCCCCGTACGGCTCCAGTCGATGGAGTAGATCCTTCACGTACTCCGTCGTGCGGGCGGATGAAATGCGCCCGGCAACCTCCACCGCCCGCACCCCCTGCTCGCACGCCGCGTCCAGATTGCCCGATTCGAGCTCGGCGACCGCGGACACCACGAGCCGCAGCCCGTGCGAGCGTACGAACTCCTCCGTCGGCTTCGACAGGGCCTGCTCCGTGAAGCGGCGGACCTGGCGCGGAGCCTTCAGATCGCGGTAGCACTCCGCCGCGTCGGCCGCGAAACGGTCGTACGAGTAGAAGCCGAGCCAGGACGGATCCTGGTCGCCGTCCCGGGCGCGCTCCAGCCAGCCCTCGGCCGCCTTGAGGGCGCCGCCGGCCGCGTGGGCGTCACCCGCGCGCGCGTGGGCGCGTGCCTCGACCAGGCGGAAGAAGCTCATCGTGCGGGCGGTGGCCAGTCCCCGGTTGCGTTCGAGGGCGGCCTGCGCGAGGTCCACGCCCTCGTCGCCGAAGCCGCGGTAGGTCGCCTGGAGGGACATGGAGGCCAGTACGTAACCGCCGAGCGGGACGTCGGCCGCCGCGCGGGCCAGGCGCAGGGCCTGGATGTAGTAGCGCTGTGCCGCCTCCTGCTGGCCCGTGTCGAAGGCCATCCAGCCCGCGAGCCGGGTGAGTTCGGCGCTCGCTCCGAAGAGGGAGCGGCCCACCTCGTCGGAGTACGAGCCCAGGAGCAGCGGTGCCGCCTCGACCCGTAAGCATTCGGGCACCATGGACGAACGCCAGTCGCCGCCGCCGTACTTCGAGTCCCAGCGCCGGGCGTCCTCGGCGGCCTCGCGCAGCTTCAGTACGTCGCTGTGGCCGACTTTCAGTGGCGCCGCGGAGCCCTCCAGCGGGCCGGCGTCCCGTGCCACCGAGGTGTCGGCCGGGGTTATCAGCCATCGGGAGGCGGGAGTCGCGTACGCGCTCACCGCGAACGATCCGGCGAGCGACTGCCAGATGCCGCCGGAGCCGGCCCGGCGTCCGGCGAGGTCGAGGCGGTACAGATCCGTCGCCGACCGCACGGCCTGTCCTACGTCGCGGGGGAAGGCGAGGCCCACCTCCGGTGCGGGATCCGCGTCCGCCAGGCCGATCTCGTGGAGCGGCACGGGGCGGCCGAGTTTCTGGCCGATGGCGGCGGCGATGAGGTGCGGCGCGGCACCTTGCGGCACCATGCCTTTCGACACCCAGCGCGCCACCGACGTCTTGTCGTAGCGAAGAGTCAACCCGCGTTGAGCGCCAAGATCGTTGACGCGACGCGCGAGTCCTGCGTTGCTGATTCCCGCGAGGGCGAGAACGGTGCCGAGTTTTTCGTTCGGCCCGCGTTGCTCCCTGGACATGCGCCACCCCTCGACACAGACGGCTGCCGCGCGGGTTCAGCCACGCGGCATTCGTGCTGTGTCTTCCCGGGCTGTCAACCCCTGGAACCCCACCCGCAAAAGCACGTGGCCGAGCCCTCAGGAATATGCCTCCCGCGAAAACACAGGCAAACACAGGGTAGTTCGCCGCATCCCAAGCGTTAAGGGGCATTGTTCCGGATGGCGGGATTGTGGTCCGCGGGTCAGCACGGAGCGTCGTGTCGTGCTCCCGCTGTGTGGCAGTGCGCCCGTCCGTGCGCTCTTCTCCGGCCAACGGGGGAGCGCTTCGATGGATGGTGCGTGGGTCGGCCCGCTGTACTGGATCCAGTGGGCTGGGGGACACCGCCGTCTACATCCCCGCGGGCGGCGGACCGGTCCGGGAGGCGGAGTCCGCCTCCCGGACTGTGCGTTGCGCACAGCCTGTACGGAGCGTGTGCAAGCCTGTCTGTCCATCCCCGATTTGGCTGAATATCGCCCCTGCCCTCCGGAGCCAAAAACCGCGTCTACCACGGTACTTGAGGGCGCGTTCGAAGTTTTTGGGGAGTGTTTCGGGGGCGCATTCACGTCGTAGCCGACGAGTCAATTCTTCGCGATCGCCTTTCTCCGCGCGTGAGTTCACCGCCGAGGGGGCATCTCCCAGGGGCGCACTCCGGGGAGCGCGAGCGGCCCCGTCGGCTCTCCGGCGCGCTTTCTTCGTGGCAGCATGGTGACCGGTCCGTGCGGTGCACTGGTTGTCCACAGCCTGTGGAGGCGGCGATGCGATGGTTGGTGGGATGGAGCAGCACCGCCGCTCGTGCGCCTGAGTTCGGGTCGGCGGGCGCGACCGGCGGCGACGGCGAGACGGTGCATCCGGTCGGGTCCCAGCTGCTGTGGGGCGACCCCGATCCGCTCTGGGCGGTCGGCGACTGGCGCCCCGACGAGGTGCGGGTCGTCAGGGCCGACGACCAGAACCGCATGGCGGTGCTCGGTACGTGCGGCGCCTCGGACGAGGAACTGCGCCTGGGCCTGATCGCCGCGCGCGGCGGGGCACTTCGGCATCTGACGGCCTGGTCGGGCAGTTACACGGCCGTCGTCCAGGTGGGCCGGCGGGTCATGGTCTGCGGCGATCTGGCAGGCGTCAGGCCGGTGTTCTACACACCGTGGGCCAGCGGTACGGCCTACGCGACCGCCGCCCTGCCCCTCGCCGACCTCATCGAGGCCAACCTCGACTTCGGGCACCTGGCGGCCCTGCTCGCGGCTCCCGACGTACCGGCCGCCCTCCAGGACTCGACCCCCTACGAGGGCGTGCGGCGCATTCCGCCCGGGCACGCGCTGATCCTGCGCGCCGGGGCGCGCGAGATCGCCGGGTACGAGCCGGTGGCCTCGCTCGCCGTGGCGGCCCCGACCGCCGACGCCGACAGCGCGGTGGACGGCGTCCGGGACGCCCTCGTGGAGGCCGTACGGGCCCGGCTCGCCGCCCCCAGACACGTACCGGGAGCCGACATAGACCCCGGGCCGGTACCCGGCATGGGGCCCGCCGAGAGACGTGCGGCGCGCGGCATGCCGGTGCCGGGCATCGGGGCCGACCTCTCCGGAGGACCCGCCTCCGGCACGCTCGCCCTCCTGGCCGCCGGTCTGCCCGGCGCCCCCGGCACCGTCCTCGGGCATGGCACGGGCGCCGGTGAACGCCTCCTGGCGGTCACTTTCAACGACATGGTGGTGAAGGGCCGCGAGGCCGAACTGGAACGGGCCGGCACGCTCGCCGCCAACCCGCGACTGCACCACGTGGTGGTCGCCGGCGGCGAGGAAGTCCTCCCCTACGCCGACTTGGAGGGCCCGCTCACCGACGAACCGGGCCCGTCCCTGGTGACGGCCGCCCGCCATCGCGCCCGCCTGGCCTCCGGCAGCGCGGACCACTTCACCGGGTACGGCGCCAGACAGGTCCTGGACGCCCACCCGGCGCGCCTCGCCGACCTGCTCATGGACCGCAAACGACGCCACCTGGTGCGTCCGGTCGCGGCCCTGACGAAGGCGGACGGTTCCGTCATGGTCCCCGCGCGCGTGTACGGCGCCGCCCGCAAACTGTCCCGCACGTCCTACCTGGTGGGCATAGAGGGGCTGGCCGACCGGCTGCTGCACAAGCGGTTCGAGGAGCCGGCGGGTGCGGTGGGGGCGTCCCTCGCCGCGCTCACCTGGGCCAGGCCGGGCCCCGCCGCGCGGTGGCTGACCGGTGAGGCCCTCGCTGAAGTATCGGTTCGCCTGACGGGTGCGACGACCCGCGCGGGCATCGGCCCCGGGCAGCGGCCGGGCGATTTCCGGGCCCGCTCCGCGCTCACCCGGCATGCCGGGGACCTGCGCATCCTGGAGCAGGCCGCCGAGGTCCGCTTCCAGCGCCTGCACGCCCCCTTCCTCGACAACCAGGTCGTACGCGCCTGCCGCGCCCTCCCCGAAGCCCTGCGCGTCCAGCCGGGCGCACGGGCCGCGATCCTCCGTACGGTCCTGGAGGGCGCCGGGGTCGCGGACCTGCCGCCCGGCTGGGGCGCCCCCTCCCACGCGTCGTCGAACGCCGCCTCGCGTACGGGGCTGCGGGTCGCCGTGGACGAACTGGTGGCCCTCTTCGACACGCCTCTCCTCGCCCAGGCGGGCCTGGTCGAGGCCCGCGTCGTCCGCAAGGCCCTCCGGGCGGCGGCCGACGGCGAACCCCTCCCCCTGGAAGGCCTCGCGGACCTGGTCTCCCTGGAACTGTGGCTCCGCCGCCTGCTGGACCGCCGCGGCACGTGCTGGACGGGCACCCCGGCCCGCCAGCGGGCGGTCCCGGAGGGGATCCGTCCGCAACGGGGGGCGCTGGGGGCGGGGGCGGGTAGGGGGTAGGCGGCAGCCGGCAGGGCTTCGTCCGCGGATCCGGTGGGGGCGGGCCCAAAGGATTGCGCAGTTCCCCGCGCCCCTGGAGGTGGGGGTGTGCCCCGACTTTCGCCTGTCGGCCTGCTTTGGGGGCGGGTAGGGGGTTTGTCTGCGGGTCCGGTGGGGGCGGGTCCTAAGGATTGCGCAGTTCCCCGCGCCCCTGGGAGTGGGGCTGCGCCCCGACTTCCATGCGCCGGCCGGGGGTTCGTCTGCGGGTTCGGTGGGGGCGGGGCCTGAGGACTGCGTAGTTCCCCGCGCCCCTTTGTATTTCAGCCTGTCCGGCGTTTGAGGACGAGCGCGTAGCGCGATTTCGGGGGGTAGGGGGCGGAGCCCCCATGCAGTGACGGGGAGGGTAGGGGCGGCGGGGGCGAAAAAAGTCCGGGCACCCCCACCGAACCCGCGACAATGACCCCGTGCGGTACAAGATTCTGGGCGCCACCCAGGCCACGGACGACCAGGGCAACCCCCTCCCCCTGAACGGCCCCCGCCTACGCGCCCTCCTCACGGCCCTGGCCCGCAGAACCCCCCACCCCGTACCAACGGAAACCCTCATCGACGAGGTCTGGCCGCACAACCCCCCGACCGCCGCCCCCGCCGCCCTCCAGGCCCTCGTGGCCCGCCTCCGCAAAGCCCTCGGCAAGGAAGAGATCACCTCGGAACCGGGCGGCTACCGCCTCACAGCCACCCCCGAGGACGTGGACCTGTTCGTCTTCGAGCGCCTGGTCACAGAGGGCAGAGCCCTCCTGGACACGGACACGGGGACGGGGCCAGGCACGGGCACGGGCACGGAAACCGCCGCCCGACTCCTCCGCGAGGCCCTGGCCCTGTGGCGCGGCCCGGCCCTGGCCGACCTCCCCGACCGCACCACCGCGGCGACCCGCCCGGAATCCCTCCGCCAGGAGGCGACCCGCGCGCGCGTGGAGGCGGATCTGCGCAACGGCCGCGCCCACGAGGCCGTACCGGAGCTGCGGGCCCTCACCGAGGCCCACCCGTACGACGAACCGCTGCACGCCCTCCTCGTACGGGCCCTGCGGGACACGGGCCGCCCGGCGGACGCGCTGACGGCGTACGAACGCGCCCGCCGGGCCCTCGCAGATGGCCTGGGCACGGACCCGAGCCCCGAACTGCGCGCCCTGCACGCGCAACTGCTGACCCCGCCGCATACGGCCCCCGCCCCCGCCGCCACCCCCGAACACCCCGAACACTTCGAACACCGCGAACCCACCGGCAACATCCGCCCCCGCCTCAACTCCTTCGTCGGCCGGGAACCCGAACTCGAATCGATTCGTTCGGAATTGCGCAGGGCCCGTCTCGTCACCCTCACCGGACCGGGCGGCTCCGGAAAGACCCGTCTCGCCGAGGAGGCCGCCGCCGGGCACCCGCAGGCCTGGCTGGCCGAGCTCGCCCCGCTCGACCGGCCGGAAGCGGTGCCGGGTGCGGTCGTCAGCGCCCTCGGCCTGCGGGAGACCGCGCTGATGACCCATGAGAGGGCGGGCCAGCAGCACGACCCGGTCGCCCTGCTCGTCGAGCACTGCGCCCCGCGCAGCCAACTCCTCGTCCTCGACAACTGCGAGCACGTCGTCGACGCGGCGGCCGAGCTGGCCGAGACGCTCCTGACCCACTGCCCCGGACTCACGATCCTCGCCACCAGCCGTGAACCGCTGGGCGTGCCCGGTGAGTCCGTGCGCCCGGTCGAGCCCCTCCTGCCCGAGCCGGCACACCGCCTCTTCCGGGAGCGTGCGGCGGCGGCCCACCCCGACGGCGACGTCACCGACGACGACGCCGTGGACGAGATCTGCCGCCGTCTCGACGGTCTGCCGCTGGCCATCGAACTGGCCGCGGCCCGGCTGCGGATGCTCGCCCCGCGCCAGATCGCCGACCGCCTCGACGACCGCTTCCGGCTCCTGACCTCGGGCAGCCGTACGGTCCTGCCCCGCCAGCAGACCCTGCGTGCGGTCGTCGACTGGTCCTGGGACCTGCTCGACGAGCCCGAGCGGACCGTCCTGCGCGAGGTGTCCGTGTTCGCGGGCGGCTGGGACCTGGAGGCCGCGGAGGCCGTGTGCAGCGGGCCCGTGGCCGAGCTGATCGGGGCGCTCGTCGACAAGTCCCTGATCGTCGCGGCGCCCGGCCGGCAGGGCAGCGGCGACATGCGCTACCGCATGCTGGAGACGATCCACGAGTACGCGGTCGAGCGCGTCGCCGAGACCCCCGGGCTGCGTGCCGCCGCCGAGCGCCGGCACCGCGCGTGGGCCCGTGCGCTGGTCGAGCAGGCGGACCCCCTCCTGCGGTCCGCCGACCAGCTCCGCTGGATCGACCGCCTGGAGAACGACCTCGACAACATCCGCGCGGCCCTGCACCGCAGCGTCCTGGCCGCGGACGAGCCGGAGGCGGCGGCGCTGGTCCTGTCCATGGGCTGGTTCTGGTGGCTGCGCAACTTCCGCCGGGAGGGCGCGACCTGGACCAACCGCGTCCTGCTCCTGGGAGTGGCACTCGACGCGGCGGCGACGACGGACCCTCCGGCGACGGCTGCGCCCGGGGCGGCTCCGGTGGCGACGCATGCGCCGGGGACGGCTGCGCCCGGGAGAGCTCCGGCGGCGGATCCGCTGGAGACGGATCCGCCCCGCCTCCACACCGCCGCCCTCGCCGGGGTTCAGCTGGACACGATCGATCCGCTGGCGATCTGTCTCGACACGAGGGACCCTCTGAGAGCAGGTCTCGGCATCGGCATCGACCCCGTCGGTGCCTTCCTCGCCGATCCCGACGGCGAGAGCGGGCACCCCCTGCACAGGGTCCGTATCAAGCTGCGGGTGCTCCAGATCTTCCTGGCCTCCGAACTCGGGAAGGTGCCGCTGACGGAGGAGCGGACCGTGGAGTACGTCGCACGGCTGCGGAGCACGCTGGCGCGCGGCGGCCCGGACGCGGCGAGCTTCCCCGGCATCCTCTGGCCGCTGATCGGGTTCCTGATCGGCAACACCGACGGCGCACGCGAGACGATGCGGGCCTCGCTCGCCAACTGTCGGGCGTACGGCGGTGAATGGGAGGTCGGTGTCGCCCTGCTGTTCTCCGTGCACGTGGCGGTCGACATGCCCGGCGGCATGGAGTACGTCGACACGTACATCGAGGAGCTGCGGACCGTCTCCCTGCGCGTCGGTGACCGCTGGATGCGGGCCCAGGTGTGCGGCGCGGGCGGCGAGGCGGCCATGGCGCGCAGCCGGTTCGAGGAGGCGAAGGAAGAGTTCCGGGAGGCGCTGCGGCTCGCCCACGAGGTGAGGGCGTACGCGGAGAAGCCGTTCCTCATCGCCCGGCTCGGCGAGATCGCCTACCGCGAGGGCGACCGGGCGGCGGCGCTCAGCGCCCTGGACGAGGCGACGGCCGCCGCCGACCGGTACGCGGTGCCGGACTCACGCGCGTTCGTCCTGCTCGTACGGGCCCAGATGGCCGTCGACGACCGGGAGTTCGGCCGGGCGCGCGAACTCTGCGAGGCGGCCCGTCAGGAGACGACCCGGGGTACCCCGCCTCCCCAGTTCCTCGCCGCGCTGAACGGCATCGACGGGCTTCTCACCGCGGTCGAGTCGGGTCCCGGCCAGGGCCTGCTCCGGCTGGCCGACGCCCTGCGGGAGGCCATGGAGGGGAGATGCGCGGAGGTGGTCCTCGCCACCCTGGCCGAACAGGCGGCGGGAATGCTGTCCGGCATCGGCGAGCACGCGCGCGTGGTGCGCGTGCTCACGGCCGCCTCCCGCTGGCGGGAGGGCCACCCGCGCCCGCGGCCCCAGCGGGCGGAGCTCGAACGCGTCGAGGCCGTGGCCCTGGCCGAACTCGGCCGCCGGGCCTACGACACCGAGCGCGCCGCCGGTGCCGCGCTCACCCGGGACGGCGTCCTGAAGGAACTGACCGGGGCGTCACCGGCACCGGAAGCGTGAGTCGGCCCAGTCCGCCAGTGCCGCCGTGCCGAGGCCGGAGTGCGGCTCGACGACCAGGCGGATCGTTTGCCTGCCCGTCAAGTCGGTGTGCACGGGCACCGCGGCCTGCCCTCCCCGGATCACCCCCGACTGCCACCTCCGCACACCGTCCGCGAACACGGAGAACCGCACCTGACCGAGGCCCATCGTCAGATCGTCCACGCCCACCATCGCGTCGTACGAGGTGCACGAGCGGTTGAGATCGATGGTGACCGACGACGCGCCGTGCACGGTGACACCGTTCGTGTACCGCTTGCCGGCGACGGACATGCCGTACCGCTGCCAGACCCAGCTGCTCTCGCCGAGCCGCATCTCGGGCTCGGTGCCGTCCCCGGTGATGCCGTACTCCAGCTGGTTCCACCGGAAGTCCTGGGGGGCCGGTGGCGGCGCAGGGGGAGCGGGGGGCGGAGTGGGCTTCGGTGTGGGTGTCGGAGTGGGCGTCGGCTTCGGTTTCGGCTTGGGGGTGGGTTCGGGCGCCGGCGTACGAGTCGGTGTCGGAGCAGGTCTGGGCTTCGGCGCCGCCGCGGCCTCCACGGGCGCGGGCTGGGCCTTCGGCGGTTCCGAGGGCCGGGAGGGTGACGGCGAGGGTGACGGCACCTTCGGCTCCACGACCGGGTCGGGCGGACGCGGGCCGGCCTCGTCCTTCTTCACCGCCGTGTCGTCGCCCGCGAGCGCGAACACCACCGTGGCGACGGCCGCCGCGACGACTCCCGCGACGATCCCGGCCTTCGCGGGCGCCCCGAGCCCCTCCGCCGCGGCCCCGCCGGCCCCCGCGCCGCCCGAGCCGCCACCGGCCGCGGACGCGGCGCCCGCGGCCCCGGCCGCACCCACGCCGGTCCCGCCCGCGATGAGGGCGGCGGCCTTCGCGTACCCGGCGGCACCGAACCAGCCGATGACCGCGACCGGTACGACCGCCGGAATCCCGTTCGCGACGTCCTTGATCTGGCCGGCGGCGAGCCGGCACTTGGCGCACTCCTCCAGGTGTTTGCGCAGCCCGCGCTCGGCGCGCGTGCGCAGCCCGCCGCGTGCGTACGCGCCGAGCCGGTCGGCGTAGCGCGCGCACTCCTCGTCCGCGGTGAGCGTGGCGCTCACATGGGCCTGCAGATAGGCCTGCTTGAGGCCTTCGCGGGCCCGGCTGGCCAGTACGCGCGTGCCGTTGGCGTCGAGCCCGAAGAGAGTGGCGACCTCGCTGGGCGACTCGTCCTCGACCTCGGTGTGCCACAGCACGGCCTGCCAGCGCTCCGGCAGCGACCGGAACGCCTGCATGGCCATGGACTGCTCGGCCTCGTGCATGGCCCGCACGTCCGCGCCCAGTTCCTCGGCGGCGGTGTCGTCCGACAGCTCGGAGCCGCGCGCGGCCTGCGCCGCGAACACGGCGAAGTCGTCGACCAGCTGCTCCCGCCGCGCCGACCTGGTCCAGCCCGCGGCAACGCGTCGTACGGTCGTCAGCAGATAGGCACGTACGGAGTGCTCGGGTCCGCTGCCGCCGCGGACGGCCTGGAGCATACGGGCGAAGACCTCGGCGGTGAGGTCGTCCGCGGTGTGGGCGTCGCGGCAGCAGGTGCGCGCGTACCGGCGGACGGCGTCCGCGTGCCGCCGGTACAGCTCCTCGTAGGCGGTGTCGTCGCCCGACCGCATCCACCCGATCAACTCGGCGTCGGCGGGCGGGAGTTCGACGGGCTCGACCGGGGGCGGCAGCACTCCGCCGCCATCCTGTCCACGCCCCTCGCGCTGCGGCGGAACAACGGCTTCCGGTACGGCGCTGTCGAGCGGCTCATCCTGACCGTCAACGCTCATCGCGGAAAGCCCCCGCCTGCACACTCGAACCCGAACACCGGGAAAGACTGCCACAGGCCCCCACCGCGGTTACCCCCAGGAACGCAGCAACCACTCATCCGAATGGATCACCCGAACGGAGCTTGACGCCCGCAACAAACCGCGCTCACTCCCCGCACCGCCAGGGCACGGGGAACGACGCGCTCAGCCCGAACGAACCCGCACCCCCTCAGGGGCGCGGGGAACGGCGCGAGCAACCCCCACGCTCCCGCACCCGACGAAGCCCCCGCACCCACCCAGGGGCGCGGGGAACTGCGCACCCAGCCCCCGCCCCCACGAACCCGCACCAGACGAGCGCCACCCCCCGCCGGAGGCGACCCGCACCCGACGAACGTCACCCCCGCCGGAGGCGACCCGCACCAGACGAGCGTCACCTACGCCGGACGAGACCGAAGCCCCTCCAGCAGGATGTCCAACAGCCGCGCAGACGCCGCAGCCTGCTGCGCAGCATCCGGCAGCGAAGGAGCCGCCGTGGCTATCACAAGCAGCACATCGGACACCGTCACATCCGCCCGCAGCTCACCCGCCCCACGCGCCCGCTCCACGAGCCGCCCCACGACCTCAAGCAGCTGCGCCGCCCCGGCGTCGTCCTCGTCCGGCTGCTCCCCGAGGGAAGCCGGCCGCTGCTCCACGAGCCGCAGATCGGGCCCGCCGGGCCCACCGGGCTGGGACCGCTGCTGCGGCACCCGCGCCCCGTCACGCACCGGGGCCCCGTCGAGCACCGAGGTCCCGTCCAGGACCGAACCGTCCTCGACGACGCCCACCCGCAGCACCTGCGGCGGCAGCAGCCGCCCGGCGCCCGAGGCCACCGACGTCCGCAGGAAGCGCGAAAGCGCCGACCACGGCTCGTCCTCCTGCCCGAGCGCGGAACGCGCCTGGTCGGTCAGCCGGGAGGTCTCCTCCTCGGCGATCCGCCGGACCAGGACGTCCTTGCTCGGAAAGCGTCGGTACACCGTGCCGACACCGACCCGCGCGCGCCGTGCCACGTCCTCCATGGGAGCGCCGTACCCCAGCTCCCCGAAGACCTCGCGCGCCGCGCGCAGTACGTGCTCCAGGTTGCGCTGTGCGTCCACCCGCAGCGGCGTGGTGCGCGATACGTCCCCCGCGCGTCCGTTCCCCGCCGCCGCCCCGGTCGCGCCGCCCGTTGGAAGAGCGGACGCGGATGTCCAATGAGTGTCCTGAATATGCATGTGTGTTCCCCCGGTAATGACGTCTCCCCCCGGAGACTCTCCCCGCCATCGACAGACCGGAGTCAGCGGAACAACCTTCGCCGTAGGCCCCGCCGTACGGACCCGTCGAGCGCATCCCCCTACACCCCGATGACAGACGAACATAGTTGAGGCGGAGTCAATTCAGAAGGGGGAGGTTCCGCACGGAGCGCCCCCCGATCGGAGTACGGGCCGGTTACGTCCCGGTTGCGCCCCCTAATGCCACCCCGCTCACACCTGCTGACCTGCGAACCTTTCCCGCGCTCCACCGAAACGGCCCGCTCCGCGCGTCTTCGGCGCCCGGTCACACAAATTGACGGGCCTGTGGACAAACGCCCGTAGCCGGTGCGTCATGGGTGAGTGAAGGAACGTGCGCGCATTCTCGTTGTCGGCGGCGGCTACGTCGGGATGTACACCGCCCTGCGTCTCCAGCGGAAGCTCAAACAGGAGCTGAAACGGGGGGACGTGGAGATCACCGTGGTCACCCCCGACCCGTACATGACCTATCAGCCCTTCCTGCCGGAGGCGGCCGCGGGCTCGATCTCACCGCGCCACGTCGTCGTACCCCTGCGCCGTGTCCTGGACCGGTGCCGCGTCGTCATCGGCGAGGCCACGTCGATCGACCACGCCAAGCGCACCGCGACCGTCGCGACCCTCGCCACCGAGGAGGAGGGCACGGGCCCCGACCAGCTCTCGTACGACGAACTGGTGCTGGCCCCCGGCTCCGTGTCGCGCACCCTGCCGATCCCCGGTCTCGCAGAGTTCGCCATCGGCTTCAAGACCGTCGAGGAGGCCATCGGGCTGCGCAACCACGTCATCGAGCAGATGGACATCGCCTCCTCCACCCGTGACCCCGCGATCCGCGACGCCGCCCTGACCTTCGTCTTCGTAGGAGGCGGTTACGCCGGAGTGGAGGCGCTCGGCGAGCTGGAGGACATGGCCCGGTACGCCTCCCGCTACTACCACAACGTCAAGCCCGACGACATGAAGTGGATCCTCGTCGAGGCCTCGGACCGCATCCTCCCCGAGGTCGGCGAGGAGATGGGCAAGTACACCGTCACCCAGCTGCGCCGCCGCAACATCGACGTACGCCTGCAGACGCGGCTCGACTCGTGCACCGACCGCGTCGCCGTCCTCAGCGACGGTGCCCGCTTCCCGACCCGCACCGTCGTGTGGACGGCGGGCGTGAAGCCCCATCCGATCCTCGCGGCGACCGACCTGCCGCTGAACGAACGCGGCCGGCTGCGGTGCACCGCCGAGCTGACCGTGGACGGCGCCACGCACGCGTGGGCCGCGGGCGACGCCGCCGCGGTGCCCGACGTGACCGCGTCCGGACCCGGCACGGAGACGGCCCCCAACGCCCAGCACGCGGTCCGCCAGGCCAAGGTCCTCGGCGACAACATCGCCCGCTCCCTGCGCGGCGAGCCGCTGGAGACGTACTCCCACAAGTACGTGGGTTCGGTCGCCTCCCTGGGGCTGCACAAGGGGGTCGCGCACGTCTACGGGCGCAAGCTGAAGGGATACCCTGCCTGGTTCATGCACCGCGTCTACCACCTGAGCCGGGTGCCCACCTTCAACCGAAAAGCCCGCGTGCTCGCCGAATGGACCCTGTCGGGCCTCTTCAAGAGGGAGATCGTCTCTCTCGGTTCGCTCGAACATCCCCGCGCGGAGTTCGAACTCGCGGCCGGTGGAAAGCCTCCTCAGGACCACCCGAAGGGGTCGTCCTGACCGGAGTCAGGAACTCCTCCCGCGGGACCGGCGTCTGACGGATGTCGGTCCCGTCGGACACACTGGTCCATCACGACCATGGGCGGGCCGACCGCTCGCCCTTCGATCCCACGAGGCCTGTCCCACAGTGAACTTCACGCGCTGGAGCGCCCGACTCCCCGGAACGCAGCGCCGCGCGGCGGCGCGGGCCGACGGACTGCCCACGGCACTCCCCTCGGAGAGCTCCGTGCCCGCGGCACGGGCCGAGCGGCCGACCGCCGAGGGGACCTCGGTCGCGCTCGCCCCCGCCGTGGACGAGCTGCCGGTCCGTGAGGTCCTGGACCGCATCCCGGCCCTCGTCGCCCTCGTCCACGGCCCCGAGCACCGCCTCGCGTACGTGAACGACGCCTATGTGACGGCCTTCGGAGTCCGCCCGCCCGGCGAACCGGCGCGCGAGGCGCTGCCCGAGCTGGCCGAGATCGGCCTCCTGCCGCTCCTGGACCAGGTCCTGCGCAGCTCCAAGCCGCGCACGGTCAAGTCGCGCAAGGTTCCCGGCGGCCGCTCGTACACGTTCACGTGCACCCCCGTCGAGGTCTCGGCGACCCCCGAAGGGGGCGGCGTACTGATCTTCGCGGCGGATGTCACCGACCACGCCGAGGCCGCCGAGCGGCTGCGGGCCAGCGAGCGCCGGCAGCGCGAGACCGCTGTCACCCTCCAGCGCTCCCTGCTCCCCCAGGAGCTGGAGGAGCCGGACGACCTGCGCGTCGCCGCGACCTACCACCCGGGCGGCACGGAGGCCGCGGTCGGCGGCGACTGGTACGACGTGATCACCCTCGGCGGCGGACGCACAGCCCTCGTCATCGGCGACGTCATGGGCCGCGGCATCCGCGCGGCGGCCGTCATGGGCCAGCTCCGCACGGCGGTCCGCGCGTACGCCCGCCTGGACCTGCCCCCGCACGAGGTGCTCCAGCTCCTCGACGGCCTCGCCATGGAGATCGACGCCAACCAGATCGCCACCTGCGTGTACGCGGTCCACGACCCGAACGAGGGACGGCTGGTGTACGCGTCCGCCGGCCACCTCCCGATCCTCGTACGCGACGAGAGCGGCACCGTCCACCGCGCCGACGAACCCACCGGACCCCCGCTCGGCACGGGCGGCTGGATGCACGCGTCCGGCTCGGTGCCCCTGGGCCCCGGCTCCACGGCTGTCCTCTACACGGACGGCCTGGTCGAGCGCCGGGACGCCGACCTCGACGAGGGAATCGCCTCCCTGGAGGGCGCACTCGCCGGCGCCACGGGCACCCCCCAGGTGGTCTGCGACCGCCTGGTCCGCTCGATGGGCGTCACGGCCGAGCACGACGACGACGTCGCCGTCCTGGTCCTCCAGCACCCGGCGCGTACGGGCCCCGACGGCGACCTCTTCCGCAACGCGGCCCTGGAGCTGCTCGGCGGCACGGAAGCGGCCCCACGCGCGCGTGCCTTCGCCTCCGGCGTCCTCACCAGCTGGCGCTTCGCACCCGACCTGCACGACCTCGGGGTGCTCGCCGCCAGCGAACTCGTCGCGAACTCCCTCCAGCACGGCACCCCGCCGATGCGTCTGAGACTCCGCCGCACCGACCGCCGGCTGATCGTGGAGGTCACCGACGGCGACGACCACCTGCCGCGCCGCCGCCGTGCCGAACCTGCCGACGAGTCCGGGCGCGGCATCGCGATCGTCGCCACCATCGCCTCGAACTGGGGGTCCCGCCGCGCCCCGGGCGGCGGCAAGGCGGTGTGGTGCGAGTTCGCACTGCCCCGCACCACCTGACCCGGAAGCTCCTCGTCCGAGGGGACCTTGCTCAGGCCGCGGTCTGCACCGACTCCGTGGAGGCCCCGCCCCGCACCACGACCCGGCTCCTCGCGAGCGAGGGCTGGTTCTGCACAGGAGTGAGCTGCCGTCCCAGCCGCACCGCCAGAACCGTGATCCCCAGCGAGAACAGCAGGAACGTCACGATGTACGGAGCGTGCAGCGAGGCACCCATCGGGCCGCCCACCGCCGGACCGACCGCGAGGGCCAGCTGCTTCACCAGGGCGAAGGCCGAGTTGTACTGACCGGCAAGACCGCTCGGCGCCAGATCCGCGACCAGCGGAGCCACGGTCGGCGACAGCATCGCCTCCCCGAGCCCGAACAGCGCGTACGTCGACACGAACGCGGCCGTCGCCATGGTCTGGCTGGCGTGCCCGAGCCCCGCGTACCCGGCGATGACCCAGGCGAGAGCCCAGATCAGACCCACCGCGGCGATCACCCGGGACCGCTTGCGCCGCTCGACGAACTTCAGCACGGCGAACTGCGCGACGACGATCATCGCCGTGTTCGCGGCGAGAGCCGTCCCGAGCGCGGAGGTGGAGATACCGGCCGCCTCGACGCCGTACGCGCTCAGCCCCGACTCGAACTGCCCGTAGCAGGCGAAGAACAGCACGAAGCCCACCACGCACAGCTGCACCATGGCCCGGTTGCCGAGCAGCTGCTTCCAGCTGCCCCTGGCCTGCCCCGGCGCATCCGCGACCTGGGGCGCCCGCGGCATCCGTACCGTCGCCATGACCACCACGAGCAGCAGGAACATCGCCGCCTCGATCGCGAACAGCAGCGTGAACGAGCTCGCCCGAGAGGCGTCGACGAGGTGACCGCCGATGAGGCCGCCGACCCCGAGGCCGAGGTTCTGCAGGAAGAACTGGGTGGCGAAGGCCCGCGAACGGGTCTCGGTGGTCGAGACGTCGACGATCATCGTCGCCAGCGCGGGCTGCATCACGGCCTGCCCGGCACCGAGCGCGGCGGCCGACATCAGTACGGTCGTGGAGCTGCTCGCCAGTCCCAGGCTCAGCGAGCCGACGGCGGCGGTGACCAGGGCGAGGAGCAGTACGGGCATCGGCCCCCGCCGGACGATGGCCCGCCCGGCGAAGGGCAGCACCACGAGCGCGGCCACGGCGAAGACGGCGAGCACGAGACCTGCCGTCATGGCACCGAGATCCCGCACCTGCGCCACATAGACGTACAGATACGGGACGGTAAAGCCGAAGCCGAACGCGCTGAGTGCGTTGCCCACATGGATCCGGCGCATCTCCGCGCCCATCGCCCTGGTCACTTTCACCTGCCTTGATCAAGAAGTCTTACGCCTGCCTCAGGAGTTAGGAGTGAAGACTTCGAAGCTAAAGTTAGGATCTAAACAATACACACCGAAGGACTTCAACGCCAAGCGGGTGCGTGCCATACTGCGGCCATGGGTGACACCCCCGCCGCGAACGAGCCGACGCTGGACGAGCAGATCGCCGCCTACCAGCGCGAGTTCCAGGACCTCGACCCCCAGGTCGAGAAGATCGTCTCGGCCCTCGGCCGCCTCAACCGCCGGATGAACGTCGCGTACGGCCGTCAGACCGCCGCTCTCGGCATCAGCAATGCCGAGTGGGAGGTCCTCAAGGCGCTCGTCCTGTCGGGAGCGCCCTACTGCCTGGGGCCCAGCGACCTGGCGAAGCGGCTCGGCCTCACGCCCGCGGCCATGACCCACCGGATCGACCGGATGGTGGGGGAAGGTCTCGTCACCAGGGAACGCGACGAGTCCAACCGGGTCCGCGTGATCGTGGAGCTCACGAACGAGGGCCGCGACAAGTGGCTTGAGGCCATGCGTCTCGCCACCGTCTTCGAGGAGGACCTGCTCCAGGACCTCTCTCAGTCGGAGCGGGGCGCTCTGGAAGACGTGCTGACCAGGCTGCTGCGGCGCGTGGAGGATGCGCAGCCGGACGCCGGCGGCCGACTCACCGACCTCGACTGAGGCCCGCACAGGCCGAGTTGGGGGTTTGCCGGGCGGCCACCCGGGGGAGACTTGACACTCCCCTCGCGGATCCGTAAGGTTCTTCGAGTTGCCACGGAGCCGTAACGGTTCTGCGACAGCACCTCCGCCGCAGATGCGGCACACCAAACCACCAGCTCGATCTCCCACCGGGGTTAAATTCGGCGTGCCCGAATTGATTTCGATTTGGGGTCGGCGGCTCCGATTAGGAACTGCCGACGGGATCCGCTAAAGTTTTGGACGTCGGAACGGCCCAACAGCCGCAAAGACAAACCCGGTTGACTGGGAGTCAGGGCCGAAAGGATCTGATAGAGTCAACATCGCCGGAAAGGGAAACGCGAAAGTGAAAACCTGGAAAGCACCGAGGAAATCGGAACCGGAAACGGTCTGATAGAGTCGGAAACGCAAGACCGAAGGGAAGCGCCCGGAGGAAAGCCCGAGAGGGTGAGTACAAAGGAAGCGTCCGTTCCTTGAGAACTCAACAGCGTGCCAAAAATCAACGCCAGATATGTTGATACCCCGTCCATCACCGCATGGTGGTGGGTGGAGGTTCCTTTGAAAAAGTCCTGCCGGGCGCAAGCACGGTAGGCGCATCAGCGAGGACGCTGTGAACCGTCCGGATTATTCCTCCGGCGGTTCCGCTCTCATGATGTGAACCGGATTACCGGTAAACATTCACGGAGAGTTTGATCCTGGCTCAGGACGAACGCTGGCGGCGTGCTTAACACATGCAAGTCGAACGATGAACCACTTCGGTGGGGA
>NZ_JBHWZP010000176.1:0-19496 GCF_042728395.1 Streptomyces sp. NPDC060205 | reverse complement strand
CCTGAGATGACCTCGACAGACACACCTCCAGGGCTCGCCGTGGCTCCCGCGGGGCCGTCGGCGCGGCGGCCCGCCAAAGGACCCCGGCTCGTCGAACGCGAGGTCCCGGGTGCCGTGTGGACACTGGGGGGATTCGCACTCGCAGTCGGCCTCTGGTGGCTGGTCGCGGTCTCCGGGCTCCTCCCGTCCGGCTCGGTGCCATCGCCGCCGAGCGTGGCCGAGGACCTGATCGAGAATTTCTCGTTCTACCTCACCAATGCCGCCCCCACCCTCGTGACGGCGCTTGAGGGCTTCGCGATCGCTGTTGTCATCAGCCTCGTGTTCGGTGCTGCCGGATCGTTGACCGGGCTTCTTGAACGCTCGGTCTCGCGCGTCGCTCTTGCGGTCTACTGCCTGCCGCTGCCGGCACTTCTTCCGTTGATTTCGAGCCTTGCGGGCGCGGGCCAGCCTACGAGGATCACGATGGCGGTCCTGTTCTCGTTCTTCCCGATGCTCATCGGGGTGATCGCGGGTCTTCGTGCGACACCGGCGGACATCGCCGCGATCGTGCATTGCGCGGGGGGTGGCCGTCTGCACATCCTCCGCAAGGTCGGACTCAGGGCTGCGCTTCCGAACATCGTGGCCGGCATGCGTATCGCCGGCCCGGGCGCGTTCCTGGGAGCGCTCGTGGCCGAGTTCAGCGGCGCCGACGACGGCCTGGGCGTGGTGCTCGTGGTCAGCCAGCAGAAGCTGCAGACCGCGCAGACCTGGGGCGTCGCCATCGTCGCCACCGTGATCGGCGGGCTCCTTTATGTGGCGATCACGGCGATGGGCCGCTGGCTGCACGTGGACCCCGTCGAGTCCCAATCCTCGTTCGGAGCGGTGCCCGGCGCCGGCCTTCTGCAGCGTGTGGCCGAGTTCCTCACGCCAGCCGTCGCGCTGATCGTGATCTGGGTCGCGATCATCCAGTTCGGGGGTGTGAGTCCCCTCGTGTTCAAGTCCCCACTCGATGTGCTGGACTACCTGATCGGCAATCCGGCTGCGGCTGCGCACCGCAGCGCGCTGACGACGGACTGGCTGATCACCATGCGCGACATGGGCATGATCTTCGGAGTCGGCATGGCCGCAGCGATCATCGCCGGATGCGTCCTGGTGAGCTTTCCCGCCCTGCTGCGCCTGGGTCTTCCGCTGCTCCTCGCATCGCAGTGCGTTCCGCAGATCGCCTTCATCCCGCTCCTGGTCGCCATCTGCGGTCGAGGAACCGCGTTCATCATCGTCACGGGGCTTCTGGTGGTCTTCTTCCCAGCGATGATAGTCATCGTCACAGCGCTGGAGGAACGATCGCGATCCACCCTTGACCTGGTCAGCGTCTACGGCGGTGGCCGCTGGGCGACCCTCCGGTTCGTCAGGATCCCCGGAGCCGTTCCAGGAATCCTCAACGCCGCGCGGATCAGCATCCCGCTCGCCCTTTTCGGCGCGGTCGTCGCCGAGTGGCTCGTCACCGGGAACGGGATCTCGGAGGCCATGACGACCGCCACGACAACCTTCGACTACACCCGGCTCTGGGCAGACGTGGTCGTCGTGACCGTGACCGTGATCGTGCTCTACGAGGTCGTCGCCGTCCTCCACGAACGTGCGCGCCGGCGGTTCTCAATCTGACGACACCCGGGCGCCCGGCGCCTCCCACACCCGCCCGGCCGCCCTTCGGCCCGTAAGCCGAGGCATCGCTAAGGAGACGTTACACAATGGTCCGTTTCATCGGCCCCGACAACGACGCGTACGTCGCGAGCGTCACGAAGCACATCGAAGAGTACGAGGAACTCACCGGCGAGAGCGTGACGTTGGAGATCATCCCCGAGACGGATTACGTGACGAACAGCCTCGACGCGCTGCGCGGCCGACTTCGCGGTGAGTCCGCGCCGGATGTGTTCGTGTCGGGACCCGTCTCGATGTGGAAGCTCGCGGGTGAGGGCATAGTCGAACCACTCGACGCGTACCTCGACAAGTGCGGCGACGACTACCGGCCGGAGGACTTCCTGCCGTCCTTGCTGGCTGCCAACCGCTGGTCGGGGGTGCGGGGGGACGCCCTCGGAACAGGTCCCCTGCTGGAGATCCCGGTCAACTGGGAGACGTACAACCTGGCGTACCTGCCGGATGTGCTGGAGCGAGCGGGTCTCAGCGAGCCGCCGTCGACGTGGGAGGAGTACTTCGCCGCGGCGGCGCGGATCGCGGAGAGCGTGCCCGGCGTCCGCGGTTTCGCCCAGCGCGGCACCGATACCTGGCACACCATGTACACCGGCTACGCGACCCAGGTCTGGTCGTACGGTGCGACCGACTTCGACGACGCGGGCCGCAGCGCACTCGCCAGTCCGGCGATGCTCGCGGCGACCCGTGACTTCCTTTCTGCGGCGCATGTGTCGGGGCCGACACGGTTCCCCGGCGGGCACTGGCTCGACGTCGCCCGCGACTTCGCGGCGGGCCGGTACGGCATGATCGTGGACTCGGACCACTACGTCGCCTTCTTCGAGGGAGCCGACTCGGCCGTTCGCGGGCGGGTCGCCTACACCAGGCCGCCGCTGGGGCCCGGTGGAGGGCGAGAGGCGAACGTGTGGACGTGGTCGCTCGCGATGAACAGCGCCTCTAACGACAAGACTGGCGCGTGGAGGTTCATCGAGTGGGCCAGCTCGCCGGCTTTTCTCGCCCGGGCGGCGCTGGAGGGCAACATGAACCCGACCCGACAGAGCACGTGGGACGACGACGCGTTCCGTGCCGCGGCCTCCGGGTGGAACGGCTTCGGTGACAACAGCCTGGAGATTCTCCGGACGACCGCCCGAGTGCTGCCGACTCCCATGCCGGAGTACCTCGATGTCGCGAGCATGTGGTCGGCGGCCATCGTGGAGGCGTACAGGCAGCCGGATGGCCTGGAACGTGTCTTCAGTGAGACCGCGAGCCGCATCGATCGGTTCCTGGGCGGGGATCGGACGAACGCGTCGTGAGAGTCGGTGTGGTGGGCGCGGGCCGGCACGCGAACAGCGCCCTCTACCCGTCGATCCTTGAGGCCGGTCTTGATCCCGTCGCGGTCTGTGCCCGGACGCCCGAGCACGCCGCAAGCACTGCCCGCCGGTGGGGCGCCGATGCCCACCACACCTCGGTGGAGGACATGCTCGCGGCCGGCGGTCTCGACGGGGTAGTGGTCGCCGTCCCGCCGAGCGCTTACCGGCCGATCCTCGCCCGATGCATCGAGGCTCGGATCCCGGTCTTCTGTGAGAAGCCTGGCGGGCGATCCGCGGCGGAACTCCAGGAACTTGCCGGCCTCGCCGCCCGGGCACAGACCGAGGTCGTCGTCGGATACATGAAGCGGTTCGCGCCGGCGTATCAAAGAGCCCGGGAGGTGATCAGCTCCGACGAGTTCGGCTCACCCACTCTGGCGCACTTCACGTTCGCGATGGGGCGTGTCGACGAGTACCTCGCCGATCTTCATCACTATCTGATCGACAACCCGGTGCACATGATCGACCTGGCACGGTACCTGGTGGGAGAGATCGACGAGATCTCCGCGGTCCTCAACGTCGTGCCAGCTGTCGGTCTCAGTGTGAGTGTCGTCGCCCGGGCGGAGGGAGGTGCGGCGTGCTCGTTCGACTTCTGCACCACCGCCTCCTTCGCACACCGGGGTGAGTTCGTCGAGGTCTACGGACAGGGAGACGCAGTCCAGGTCGACAACGTCGACACCTGCACGTACCGTCCCGTCGACGGTCCGGCGGAGGTCCGGCGTCCCAACTACACCCTGCCGACGCCGTCGAACTCCGGTTGGACCGTGATGGGATTCGTCCCTGCCCTGCAGCATTTCCGCGATGTCGTGGCGGGCCTCGCCGACAACCGGTCCGATCTGGCGAGCGCCGCGCGGACGCTCGAAACCACCGAAGCCGTCTGGCATCGGCTGGAGCCGGCCTGGTCGGCACTACGTGTCGAGTGACGGCATTCGCGCGCTCAGCCGGCCGATGCTGCGCTAGGGGACTGTAAGACGTTCGGTATCTTCCCTTCACGTCGGCGGCCTCCGGGGCCAAGCCAGCCGTCTACAACGTTCGGTGTAACTCCCGATCATGGAAGATGCATTGACGACCGAGGGCGGGCTGCTGCAGCAACTCGCCAAGAGACTGCTGGAGTCCGCCCTGGAACGTCGTCGGTGGACTGTCCGGGATCACCGTCTCCGCAACGACCTACGCAGCTTCGTGGTCGACCACCTCGATACCGACGACGTCGTCCCGGTCGTCATCGATCATGGGAAGAACCGTCCTAGGCTCCCCAGAACTCATCAGCTTAGAGTGGTGCGGATGCCTCCAGATGTTCACTCGCTCGGCAGCCTGCTGCGGACATGGCGAGAACGCCTCCACCCAACCGATGTCGGCTTGGAGTCGTTCGGCCTTCGACGCACAAAGGGACTGCGCCGCGAGGAGCTCGCGGCGCTGGCGGGGATTAGCGCGGACTACGTCGTGCGCCTGGAACAGGGACGCTCGCTAACGCCGTCTGCACAGGTCGTTGCCTCGCTGGCGCGCGCCCTTCAACTCGATCGCACCGAGACCGAGTTGCTGCACCGGGCCGCCGGCTTGACGCCACAGGGTCCCGGCAAGGTCTCGCGCCATATTCCGCCGGGGGTCCAGCGCATGATCACCCGCATGGCGGACCTTCCGCTAGCGGTCTTCGCCGCTGACTGGACGCTCTTGACGTCAACACCTCTGTCGTCCGCATTGTTCGGAACTCCTCCTCCAACGAAAGTCCCGGGGCAGAACCTCATCGTCCAGACCTTCGTGGAAGAAACCACAGCGGAGGCAGCAACTCCGCACGGTGGCGCGGAAGCATTTGAACGAGCCCTCGTCGCGGACCTCCGACGCTCAGCCTCGTGGCTCGGCGATGACCCCGGATTCCGATCCCTCATCACCAACGTCCGTGCGCTAAGCCCGCAATTCCGCAAACTCTGGGACGAAGGCCGGGCCTCGGCACACCAAAGTCTCGTCAAGACTGTCCACCACTCATTGGTCGGAGACGTCACGCTCGACTGCGACGTGATGACCATTCCTGACTCCGACATCAAGCTCGTCGTCTTCACCGCACCTGTCGGCAGCACCGACGCCGAAAGACTCGACTTCCTGCGCGTCGGGGTGGTGCGCACACTCAACCCGGATCCGCCGGCTTGAAGCCTGTTCTAGGCGGATGTGGCACCTGGATGAGGGGCTGCGGGGCCGGGGCCTGCTGGGCGAGTGGCGCATCCCGGCGAAGTCGTCACTGTTTCGGGCCCGCCAGCGGCTGGGTCCGGAGCCGCTGCGGGTGCTGTTCGCGACGACCGCGAAACCGATGGGCACCGAGGCGGCCCCGGGCTGCTTCCGGCGCGGGTTGCGGCTGCTGGTGGTGGACGCCACCTGCTGAGACGTGGCGGACAGCCCGGCGAACGAAGCTGCCTTCAGCTGTGGCCCGCGTCGTCCTCGACAGCAAACCCCAATGGGGTCCTGCAACAGATCTGGCACATCTGCTGGTCCACCAAGCGCTGCGCGAGTTGATCGTGAGAAGCGCCGTCTGCACCCGCTTCCGCCGTTACGCGCTGGCCGGCGTGTTCTCCCGTGGCCTTCAGCAGATCCAGGCTCATGCGGACGCGGCAGGCGACATCGACTGACTCGTCCAAATCCACTCCACCATTGCGACAGCCGCGGCCTGCCCCACAACGCGGTCCGCCGCGGAGGACCGCCACCGATGTTCGACCGGCAAATCTACCGCCAACGCAACGTCGCCGAACGCTGCTTCAACCGGCCCAAAGGCTTCCGCGGAATCGCCACCCGATACGAGAAGACCGCCGCCTCCCACGAAGCAGCGGTCGCTCTCGCGCGATTGAAGCCGTGCCGTTCTACGGCATTACGTCCGAGCATATGGCGCCTCGGCAGCGGTCGCTCTGCTTCGCCGCGGTGGGTAGGAAAATCTCTCTCTGGCTGCCGTCTCAGGAAGCCGTGCAGGATGAGGTGTCCCTTTAAGGAAAGGAAGCCATCATGACCAACTCAAAGAGCGGGTACATCACCGTGCTCTGGGAAGCCCGAGCGAAGGCCGGCAAGGAAGCCGAGATGAGGGCATTTGTCGCAGCTGCCGTCAGCCCCTCGCGCAACGACTTCGGCAATATCGACTACGACGCACACGAGGTTGAGGGAGAGCCTGGCACGATCATCATCTACGAGCGATGGGTGAGCCGCCAAGCTCTCGACGAGCACCTGAACGCCCCTCGAATGAAGGAACTGGGACCCCAGCTCCTGGAAGTGATGGAGGGGACGATGGAGGAAGCCAAGTTCCGCATCCTTGAGCCCATCCGCCCGGAACGGTAAGCCCATCGATACTGTCAAGCCCCGGGTTTCGTGGTCGTGGAGATTACGTTAGTTGATGACCTTGTTGACGTGATGTCACGCGGGGCTGACAAGCCTTGGCTCTCGCAGTAGGCCGTTCATATGAGGCCGAGTTATTCGCCGTCGGGCACGACAATGCCTCCGTCGCTGGGCAACTACACGTCAGCGTGCGGTCGGTACAGCGGTGGCACCAGGTGTCGGCGTACACATGAACATGGTCCTGGCAAGATATTCGTGAAGTGGGCGTGTGCCACCGTGCACCGGTGATGCTCCGTCACGGGAAGCGGGACCCTCAGCGAGTGTGTGACGCCCTCGTACGGATGATGTCTCCGGACCTGGATGTGGTCGGGTGGTGCGGGTGTGGTCGGCTGCGGGCGTTGCGATGTGACCGCTGGTGGCCGCCCGGTGCTGATTATTCTGACGGTGCGGCGGTTGTTCTGTGACGGACTGAGCTGTGGCCGGCGGACGTTTGCCGAGCAGGTGAAAGGGCTGACCGCGCGCTGTGAGCGCCGCAGTCCGATCCTGCATCATCTGGTGGAGATGGTCGGCGTAGCGTTCGTCGGCCATGGCGGGGTCCGGTTCCTGCACATCGTGAAGGCGCCCCTGTCGCGGACCGGTGTGCTGTTCGATCTGATGCGCATGCGGTCGCAATCGGCATCGCCACCGCGAGTGCCGGGCGTGACACGGCAACGGTCTGCACCAGGACGCTCGACGCCCGCGACGCCGGCCCACTGCCGGACAGATCCGAAACTCCAGAGTCGAAGGGGCCGGCGTCCAGGCCCAAGCTGACTGAGGCACTGTGCGAGGTGCTCGACATAGAGCAGCCCTGTGACCTGCGGGTTCCCGTCTGTCTCACGGTCGTGTCACTTCTCGTGGCTGCAGGACGGGTGCCTCTCGTCCCGCAGCCATGCGAATCAGCCCCGCCTTCGTGGGCCTCCGTGATTCAAAGCGTCTTGATGGCGCCACCGTCGATGATGTGGTCGGCCCCAGTGATATTGCCTGCGACGTCGGAGAGAAGGAACGCGATCAAGGCCGCCACTTCTTCGGGTTCGGTAACGCGGCCGGTAGTGATGTCGAATGCTTCCGGGATCTGCTGAAGGAACGCGGCATGCTCCGCCCCGGCTCCGGCTGCCACCTTGCTACCGAATCCCTCAGGGTCCTCCCACAGGGAAGTGCGGACCACTCCGGGAGAGACGGTGTTCACGCGCACCCCCTGGGGCCCGAACTCCTCAGCCAGGGACTTGCCGAGTGCCGTCAGGGCCGCCTTGGCCGCACTGTAGGCGACCGGGCCGGCGGCGGGCAGCCGTGAGTTGATGGACGAGACGTTGATGATCGACCCACGGCGCTCGATCAGGCTCGGGAGAGCCGCGCGGGCGGCACGGACGGCACTGAGCAGGTTGAGGTCGAGGATGCGGGTCCACTGGGTGTCGTCGGTGTCGAGGAAGCCGATGGGCTCCACGTCGTCCCCGGCTCCGACGTTGTTCACCAGTAGGTCGATGCCACCCAGCTCGGTGAGGGCGCTGTCCATGAGAGTGGCGACGCCTTCGGCGGTGCTCAGGTCGGCCGACACCGTGTAGGCGCCGGTTTCCTTCAACTCGGGCGTGATGGTGCGGGCGGCGCCGACGACGCGAACGCCTTCGGCCGTGAGAGTCCGGACGGTGGCGAGCCCGATGCCCCGGCTGGCACCGGTGACGACGGCCGTCTTGGCGGTCAGGTTGAGGTACATGACACTCCAGTTCTTGAACTCGAAGTACAAAATTTGGGCAGCGGTCACTCCCAAGTGGAGCGAGTGCTGCGGTGCGGATCAGAGAGAGTCGACCGTCGCGTCGATCACTCGGACAAGCCGATCAGGGCTTTCGGCAACGCGCGCCATGAGCCGCAGACCCACGACTGTGTTCAGCAGCAGGCTTCCCAGGGCTGCTGGGTCACGTTCCGGTGCGATCTCTCCGGAGCGTTGTCCCTCTTCGATCAACGCACGGAAGGCGTCCTCGGTCCGGGCGAACATGCGCTGGACAAGTTCGGTTGCCACCTGGTCCGTGCCGGCGAGTTCTGCCGCCGTGTTCACGGCCATGCATCCCCGACGGTCCGGGTCGGCGAGGTCCATCTCGGCAAGGAGCCCCAGCGTCTTGCGCAGACGCGCCTTGACCGGCCCAGGCTCCTGCAACATCTCGATGAGAGCAGTGGCCTGGCCGTCGCGATAGCAGCGAAGCGCCCGCTCGAACAAGTCGTGTTTACTACCGAAGGTGTTGTAGAGGCTGCCCTTGCCGATGCCAAGCGCATCGACGAGATCCTGCGGCGTGGTCCCGGCATACCCCTTCCGCCAGAACACGTCCATGGCATGCTCAACGGCGACATCCGGATCGAACTGCTTCGGCCTTCCCACCATCCGAACACTAGCACCGTTCTTGACCTTGAAGTCAAGAAGAGGAGTTCCGCCGACATTCTGGGGCGCGACTTGAGGTGGAGCGCCGGGCTCGACGCCGAGATCGTGGTGAGGACCCCGTCATGTCCGGCCGCGTGGACTTGGTACTGACCGGCCCCTCCTGCCCGCCAGGCATTGACGACCGGTTCGATCAATGCCCAGCGGGCGTCGGACACGTCAATGCGGTTCGGACGACGAACACTCACGTTTCATCCGACGACCGCCAACAGCACCGGTCACAAAACCATCCCAGGACACCAACTGCCTGGAATCAGAGACATCGCTGAGCGACTCACCCGGTGGGCGCAGGGCCGTACAACTGTGCCGGGTCGCCGGCCAGGGCCGCCTTCACGAAACGGCTGGGGTCGTCGACCAGCACTTCGAGAGAGTTGTTCTGCACGCCGTCGAGACTGGCGCGTGCGACGTCGACGGGATCGATCTTAGGGGCGTCGCTGCCCGCCATCATGTCGGTGTCCGCTGACCCTAGGTGGACGCCCTGGACCAGGGTCTTCTGTCCGGCGAGCTCGACGCGTACGCCGTTGGTCATGTTCCACTCGGCGGCTTTGGCGACGGAGTAGGAGCCCGAACCCTCGGGGGTGGCGACCCATGACAGTACGGAGAGGACGTTCACGATCGCTCCCCCGCCGTGGGCGGCCAGCACCGGAGCGAAGGCGCGTATGACACGGAGGGTGCCGAAGAGGTGCGTCTCCAGTTCCCGCCGGACGCCGTCCAGGTCGTCGGTCAGCAGGTTGGCTCCCGTGGCGATGCCAGCGTTGTTGACCAGCAGGGTCACATCCTGCGCGATGGCGGCTGCATCTCTGATCGACTTCTCGTCGAGAAGGTCCAGGTACAGCGGACTCACCCGGGGGTCGGACGCGGTGATCGTCCCAGGGTTGCGGGCCGCCGCGTAAACCCTCTCGACCCCGCGGGCCAACAGTTCGTCGACGAAGCACCGGCCGATGCCCCGGTTGGCTCCGGTCACGAGCGCGGTGGAACCAGCGATTTCCATGATCATCCTTTCGTCGGGGGGAGGTCTGCGATCACTCCCGCCCCTTCGCGCCTACGCTAGAACTTGACGTCAACGTCAAAGGCAAATCGGACACCGCAGAGCTAGGGGTGAGTCACGGTGCGTATCGGAGAGCTGGCCGACAGGGCCTGCGTCAGTACGCGCGCTTTGCGCTACTACGAGGAGCAGGGCCTGCTGCATTCCTCCCGCACGGCAGGAGGACAGCGCGTCTACCCGCAGTCGGCGGAGGACCGTGTACGGCTGATCCGCGAGCTCTACACAGCCGGGCTCGCCAGCCGCGTGATCGCCACACTTCTGCCGGCCATCGATGCACGCCACGTCGGCCCCGAGTTGCTGGCATGCTTGATTGAAGAACGCGCCCGTACGACGGCGAAGGTCGCCGAGTTGCAGGCGGCGGGCCAACGCCTTGACGCCTTGATCGCCCTCGCCACAGCCCCGGACACCGACTCGTGCCCGGCCACACTCGAAGAAGCAGCCGCGACAAGTCCCGTCCCGTAGACGCCTTTCGCGCGGACCCTCGACCCGCATCATCGTGGACCGCCCCGCCGACGACGGCGTGTATCTCGCCCACGTCGAGTGCGCCGCGAACCGTCGGGCGTGCGGGTGGCACCGAGGACGTCGACCGGCTCACCGGCGCTGGGCGCGCCGGGATCCCACGAGGCCGCCCAGGTGGTCCGTAAGACCCGCCGAGGTGTCTGCAGATTCGGGCCTGGCTGTGTGGTCGCCGAATTCCTCAGTCAAGTCCACGTCACGGCCGCTGCACCGCCCACGTCCCCGACGGTCGGCCCCGCGGTCAGCCACGCTCCCCTGCGGCCGATCCAGCCGCTGAGACCCGCAGCGCCCGCCTTGCCGCGCGAGTCCGCCGCCTCGAACACCGACTCGGCGAAGTGTTGGGCGGGCAAGTCTGACGCGAGTGCGGTGCCCCTCACCCGTGCGGCACTTCCGACCGGGGCCTTGGCCGACGTCTGGGAGCGGGCGGCAGGTCGGGAAGCGAGTGGCCCGGTCACCAAGCCAAACCGCGGCCTGGTGGGGGTCAGGCGGTGGGGTCGGGACCGAGAGCGATATCGAGAAGGGTGCCGAGCTGGTCGAGCTGGTCGGGGGTCAGGGCACTGAACGAGGTCGCGGTGACGGCATCGATCGCGGTCTGCCCCTCGGCCAGCAGGCGTGCGCCTTCCTCGGTGAGCCGTTGGCGGACCGCGCGCCCGGGGCCCGGCACCCGTTCGATCAGACCGCGCTCGGCCATGCGGGCGGCCAGCGACCCGAAGGACTGATCGGTCTGAAAGGTCAACACGGCCAGGTCGTGCATCGAGGCGTCGGGCTTGGCACGTAGGTGACGCAGGGTGTCCCACTGGACCAGCGACAGGCCGAGCGGCGCCAGCGCACGGCTGGCAGCCCGGTGGTGGCGGTACTGGAGGCGCTTGACGGCCAGGCCGACATCGGATGGCTGGTGCATGAGCCGAGTCTACTTCGCATCCAAGGTTGCTTAGTTAAGAGACTTGATCTAAGGTTCCTTATATAAGCAAGCTGACTTACCGAGGAGACAGAAGACGATGAGCACCCCCGTTCCGGCAGGTTCCCTCCGGCCCACCCGCACCTCCAGCCATACCTTCGTAGCCCCTGCCGGACCGGTCGAGATAACCGTCCAGCACCGCGACCGCAGCCGCCCCTTCCTGCTCTTGCACGGAGGCGGCGGCGTCCCCACCATGGCCGGCTTCGCCGACCTCCTCGCCGAGCGCGCCCACACCCCGGTGCTGCTGCCGACCCACCCAGGGTTCGGTGGCACCGCCAAGGCCGACGGCCTCACCGGCGTCACCGATCTGGCCCGCGCATACGTCGCACTGCTTGAGGAGCTGGACCTCACCGACGTCACCGTCGTCGGCAACTCCTTCGGCGGCTGGCTCGCCGCCGAGATCGCCCTGCAGCAAAGCCCCCGCGTCAGCGGCGCCGTCATCATCGACGGCATCGGCATCGAGGTGGACGGCCACCCCATCACCAACCTCGCCGGCATGACACCGCAGCAGATCAGCACCCACTCCTTCCACGACCCGCGCAAGGCACCCGTGCCGCCCGCAGGCCAGGCCGGGCCGAGCCCCGACCTCCAAGCCCTGATCGGCTACACGGGCCCCACGATGTCCGACCCGACGCTCGCCGGCCGACTGGCCGACCTCCACCTGCCCGTCCACGTCATCTGGGGCGAGAGCGACGGCATCGTCACCCCCGACTACGGCCGCGCCTACGCCGCCGCCATCCCCTACGCCGCTTTCACCCTGCTGCCCCGCACCGGCCACCTCCCGCAGGTGGAGACCCCCGAAGAACTCCTCGGCGCCATCCTCGACCTCGACCTCGGCGCCTGACCCACCCCGGCCATCGCTCCCCCTCCACGAGCAGGAGAAATCATGAACACCCCCCTCGCAGTGACCCGGATCGGGCACGCCTGCCAGCTGATCGAGATCGGCGAGACCCGGATCCTCACCGACCCCTGGTTCACCGAGACCGCCACCTACCATCCGGGCGAACAGCTCGCCACGACCGTCGCCGGCCTCGGCCGGATCGACGCCCTCGTCGTCAGCCACGAGCACTACGACCACTGCGACCTCGACGCCCTGATCAGCGGCGGCTTCGACCTCTCCGTGCCGCTGGTCGGCCCAGGCACCGTCGCCACCATCGCCCGTAGCAAGGGCTTCAGTGACGTCCGTGCCATCGAGGCATGGGAGTCGACGACCGTCGGCCCCCTGGTGGTGACCGCGACCCCGGGCGAGCACGGTGTCCACGAGGTGACCTTCGTCCTCCAGGCCGAAGGCCGCACCGTGTTCTTCGGCGGCGACTCGCTTCGCGTCCCCGAACTCGACACCATCCCCGACCGGATCGGCCCCGTCGACCTCACCATCCTGCCGACCAACGGCCTGTGCGTCCGCCCGGCCGGCATGCGGCAGTTCGTCATGGACGCCGAACAGGCCGCCGGCCTGACCGCGGCGCTGCGCCCCACCCTGGCGATCCCGCACCACTACTCCTTCACCAGCGGCCGCCTCGGTGATCAGATGATGACCAAGACCGACACCGACCCGCGCCACTACGCCGACGCCGTCGCCCGCCTCGCCCCCGACATCGAGGTCCGCATCGTCCTCACCGGCGAGCGCGTACAGGTCCCGTAAGCGCAGGCGAGCAACACATGCCGCAACTCGTCGGCCGGCCCGCCGACCGGCGAGCTGCGGCATGACCGTCGGCGTCCGTGCGCCGCCCGGCCACGAGGAACAGGCGTACGTCGCACAGCCAGGCGTGCAGCGGTACGCGAACGGCCGCTGCACAGGAACGAAGTCCTTATGTGGTGCGCTTCAACGGAATCGTCGCCGAGATCAAGGACCCCACCCCGCTCCGCGTCGACCGCTCGCGGATCCGGTCAGGACACCGCCGTGCGCTCAGCGAGGAAGGTGAGGACGGTGGAGTCGAAGCGCTCTGGTTCCTCCAGGGACGGCAGGTGACCCGAGTGCTCGAACACCTCCAGGCGGGCCGAGGGCAGCAGCCGGGCCATCCGCTCGGCCTCCGCCGGTGGGTTGAGGATGTCGTGGCGTCCGCTGATCAGCAGGGTCGGGATCTCAAGGGTGGCCAGGTCGGCTCGGAAGTCGAACCCGAGGACGGCATTGTTGGCGGCCTCGATCTGCTGCGGGCTCAGCGCGAGCCCGAGGCTGTACCGGGAGACGTACCAGTCACGCACCTGGTCGCGGACGGACGGCGGTGTCTCCGGCGCGAACAGGCGGTCGCTGAGCCACTGCTGCTGTTGTTCACGGGAGAGTCCCCGCAGTTCGTCGGCGCGTTCGGCGAGCACGCGCTCCGTGGAGGACGTGCGGCCGTGGGACGTGGCCACCACCAGGATCAACTCCCGTACGCGCTGCGGTACGGCGAGCGCCAGGGCCTGTGCCACGTAACTGCCCATCGAGCCGCCCAGCACGGCGGTCCGGGCGAGGCCCAGCTCGTCCAGCAGCGCGATCATGTCGTCGACGTGGTCGCGCAGCGAGAAGGCGGCAGGACGTGTGCTGCGCCCGTGGCCGCGCAGGTCGGGGGCAATGACCCGGTGAGAGTGGGCCAACGCCTCGATCTCGCGGCGCTGTGCAGAAGCGTCCACGCCGACGCCGTGGAGCATCAGCAGCGGCGCGCCCGAGCCGGCTTCCGTGACGTGCAGTTCGATCCCGTTGACGGACCGGACGTATGCAGACAGCTCGGGTGGGGCGGACGGGTCGGCAGCCATGATCGGACCACCTCGCTTTCTTTCGAGCGGATCAGGTTCTTTCGAGCGGATCAGGACAGCAGTCCGGGAGGCCGCCGCTCGCCTACGGGTGTACCGATGCGATGAAGGACGGGTCGGGAACGGGACGCCGGGCGGCCGTCGCTCAAATGGTGACGACGAGCTTGCCCAGGGTGTGCGTGCGGACCAGGTCGACACATGCCTGCGGGCCCTGGTCGAGGGTGTAGCGGCCGCCGATGGTCACGGGCAGCCGGCCATCCACCGCCAGTGCGCCGACCTCGCGCATGCCGCCGAACTCCCCACCCAGGTCGAGCAGGAAGCGCAGTTCCACGTCGTCGCGGCCGAGGACCTCCGGCGCGGGCGGCGGGAAGATGATCGTGATCAGGCGACCGCCGGGCCGAAGCGTCCGGGCGAGTGCGGCCAGCCGGTCATCGGGCAGCGTCAGGTTCAACGCGACGTCGATGTCCGCCGGGTACTCGCTCGCCGCGTAGCCGATGACCTCGCTCGCACCCAGCCCGCGCAGGACGTCGGCGTCCGCAGGGGTGCCCGTGGCGATCACGCGCGCCCCGGCGGCGGCGAGCAGCGGGACCACGGCGGTACCGACGCCACCGGTCGCGCCGACGACCAGGACGCTCTCGCCCTCCTTCACCTCGGCCGATCCGATCACCGACAGCGCGGTCAGGCCCGCGGTCGCCACGGCGGCGGCGTCCGGCGCGGACAGTCCCGCCGGGCGGTGCGCGATCAGCGGGGTGTCTGCCTCGAAGACCGCGTACTCGGCGAGCGAGCCCGTGCTCAGCGAGGGACGGGACGGGTCGGCCACCGCGCGCAGGGCGCGGGGAACGGCCTCGCCGAAGATCTCGTCACCCACCTTGAAGGCGGTGACGCCGGGACCGACCTCGCTCACCGTCCCGGCGAAGTCGTTGCCCGGTATGTGCGGGAACGGCAGATCCACGGCCGCACGGTACTCACCGTTGGGCAGCCGAATGTCGGTCGGGTTGAGCGAGGCGGCGGCGATCCGGACCTGGATCTGACCGGGCCCCGGTCGGGGTACCGGTACCTCCTGCACCGTGAACTGCTCGGGCGGTCCGTATGTGTGCGCGACGACGGCCTTCATGGACAGTGCTCCCCTACGTGAGTCTCCTGCACGACAACCGGACCGTGCGGTCCGGTTATGACCGGACCGTAACCCTAAACGGACTGGGCGGTCAACTTGCTAGTCTCTCCGTGTGACCTCCCCCCGACCGCTGCGCGCGGACGCCGCCAGAAACCGGAAGCTCGTGCTCGCCGCCGCGGCGGACGAGTTCGACGTGCGAGGACTGGATGTGTCGGTGTCCGACATCGCCCGCCGGGCCGGCGTCGGCAAGGGCACGGTCTTCCGGCATTTCGCGACCAAAGACGACCTCATCGCCGCGATCGTCCTCGACCGGATCGCCGTCCTCACCGAGACGGGTGGAGAACTGCTCGACGCACCCGACGCGGGAGCCGCGCTGCTTGAGTTCCTGTCCGCCGTGGCGCGCGAGATGCAGCACTTCGACCTGGTCTACCTACAGCGCGCCGCCGAACTCGACCCTGAGCTGTCCCAGGCCCAGGAGCGGCTGTTCCGTCACGTCCATGACCTGGTCGAGCGCGCGCGTTCGTACGGCGCGGTGCGCGCGGACGTCACCGGAGCGGATGTCGTGGCGCTGATGTGCGCGCCGAAGCACGCGGCGAGTTCCCTGCCGGACGCCCCGCCCGACCTCTGGCAGCGCTACCTCGCGATCATCTTCGACGGCCTGCGCCCCGCGGGAGCCCACCCGCTGCCCCAGCCGCCGCCCTCCTCCCCGTGAGGGGGTGCTTCTGTCTGCGAGAAGCGGGGCGGCATCGCCTTTGCACCGGGATCGACGCGGCCATCGAGCTTCTCCATGATCCGGCGGATCTCGAAGAAGGCGCCCGCGATTCGGTGATCAGTGGGCACCCGCTGGCCGTCGCCGTCATCGCCGGCGGGCACTGTCCGGGGCGTGCAAGCCGATAGGTGCGGTGACACCGTTCCACGCGTACAGGTACCCAGGATGATCGCACTGACCTGCAATGATTGAGTCCTAGGTACCTCGACGGTAGTCTGACGGCATGGCAGCACTCAACGTGGACTTCTCCGACGCGGAGCTCGAAGACCTCCGGGATGCAGCCCGGGAGCACGGCATGACGTTGAAGGCTTTCGTGAAAGCCTCAACGACCGACGCGATCGCCCATCAGCGAAGCCTGAAGGCAGCGGCAGCCGAGTTCCAGCGGGTCTTCGCGGACCCGTCGCTGGCCGACGCCATCGAGGCGGCAGGCATCGACGACGGCCCGGCGGCGAACACGACGGGCAGGGCCGCCTGAAGCAATGGCGCCCTCCTTGCACATCGACGTGCGCTGGCTCCTGCAGCAGCACGAGACGGCGCTTCCCGACCAGCCTCACATCAGTGACTTTTCAGCCCTCGTCGCGGCCGTGGCGCGCCATCGCGTCGACCCACCCCGCCTCGGCGTCGATCCGGATGCGTCCTGGCGTGCTGCGTCGCTGCTACACACCCTGCTGCTGCTCAAGCCCCTGCCGTCTCTCAACGTACGGTTTGCCTGCGCTGTGACCATCGCTTACATGCACGCAAGCGACGAGGGCCTCGACCTCCCCTACGGCGAGCTGGTCGAGCTCTGCAAGGACCTCTTGGCCGGCAAGGACACCGTCTTCGGCGCTGCCGACCGGATCCGTTCCTGGCGTGTATGACTCCCCCACCTAGAGCCTGCGCTGTCCGCCTGCTCGAAAAATACGGTCACGGTCAGGCCGTCGGAGCATTTCGGTGCCGGTGATCCGGGTAGTTCCGGCGGTACTTGGCGACAATACGATGCTGCCGGCAAGCGTCGAGGTCAGCGTTGGCGGCAACGGCGCCGAGCTTGCGGGCGGTTACAGCGCCCGCAAGCCGCGACCTCGAACGGCCGCCGTGATCAGGGGCGGTGCAGGCCGGTGAGGAGCAGGTCGAGGTAGCGCAGGCCGAGCATGGCTCGTTCGGTCGGGTCGAGGCTGCTTTGGATGTTCGCGGCGTAGGCGATGCCGCACATCAGAGGGGTCATATCCGACTCGGTGATGCTGGAATCGATGACTCCAGCCGCGTGCGCGCGGGCCAGCAGCTCAGCAAAGGCAGTGGCGAGCCGTCGTTTGCAGTCGCTGGTGTCCTCCAGGGCGTCGGTGGCTGCGGCAAACACCGGAGGGACCGCCAGGTCGGTGAGCAGGACTTCGATCCCCGCGGCGAGGAAGTCTCGCAACGCCGTCCACGGGTCGTCCTCAGCCAATGAGTGCTCGGCTCGCCGCAGCAGCGTCTCGATGGTCGGTAGCGCGACCGTCTCCAGCAGTGCTTCCGGTGTTGGAAAGTGCCGGTAGACGGTGGCCACGCCGATAGAGGCGGTCCGTGCCACATCGTTGAGCTGCAGGGGTCTGCCGTCATCGACGTACTGCCGGGCGATCTCGATGATGCGGTGCCTGTTCTGGACGGCGTCCTTGCGCAACGGCGGAGTGCTCATACCCCCACCATAACCAGATGACGTATCCGGTTGTGCTACGTTGAAACGGATGACTCATCCGTTTGCTGTTGGGTCCAGTACGAGGAGACACCGATGCCTTTCACCGTCGACGCCGTCCCGCACCTTCCCGCCGCCTTTGGCGACACTTTCACCAGCCGCACCGTGAAGGTGAACGGCGTCGAACTGCATGCGGCGGTCGGCGGGACCGGCCCGGCGCTGCTGCTGTTGCCGGGGTGGCCGCAGTTCTGGTACTGCTGGCGGCTGGTGATGCCCGCTCTCGCAGAGCACTTCACGGTCGTGGCTGCCGACATGCGCGGCATGGGTGCCAGCAGCAAGCCTGCCGGCGGGTACGACGCGGTCACGCTGGCCGATGACATGGCCGGCCTGATGACCTCCTTGGGCCACGACAGTTTCCAGGTCGCGGGCTACGACATGGGGATGATGGTCGGCTACGTGCTCGCTGCTCGCCATCGCGACCGGGTGACCAAGCTCGTGCTGGCCGAAGCCGTCCTCGCCGGATTCACCCCGATGCCTCCGCTGCTCATGCCTCCCGAAGTGAACGAGCTGGCATGGCACTTCGTCTTCAATCGCCTGGCCGAGATCAACGAGCGTATGGTGTCCGGCCGCGAGGAGATCTACTTCGGCTACCAGTTCGCCACCAAAGCCGCATCGCCCGATGCCATTCCTCAAACTGCGGTCGACATCTACGTCGATGCCCTGCGCGATCCCGCCGCGTTGCACGCGAGCTTCGAGTTCTACCGCGCGGGAGAGTCAGGGGACCAGGTGGTTGCGCTGGCCGCCGAGGGGCCGCTGGATATTCCGGTTCTGGCCATCGGGGGTGAACACGGCATGCGTGATGGCGTCGAGCAAGCGGTGCGGCAGGTTGCCCCGAACACCACAGGCGCCATCGCACCGGGTGCGGCGCATTTCGTACCGGAGGAAGCGCCCGAATGGATGGCCCACACTTTGATCGACTTCTTCGCCTGAAGGGAGGAAACGCCATGTCCAGCACCCTCACAGCCACCCGCAGCAGCGTCACTGTCGGCGAGGCCACCCGCACCTTCACTCTCGTCGGCACCGCAGCGCCGGGCGATGCCAGGCCGCTGATTCTTGTGTTCCACGGTTCCGGCCAGACCGGTGACAAACATCGCGCCTTCACCGGCGGCGTCTTCGACGCGCTCGCAGCCCGCGGCGCGCTGGTCGCGTACCTCGACGGCTATCGCGGCAACTGGAACGACGCCCGCCGCGAAAGCCGCTTCCCGGCCCGCCGAGCCGACATCGACGATATCGGCTTCACTCGCGCGGTCATCGCTACGTTCGCCTCGGACCGGCGCATCGACCCCAGTCATGTCTACGCGGTCGGTTACTCCAACGGCGGCCAGATGGTCATCCGTCTCGCCCATGAGACCCCCACCTTGCTGGCGGGCGCCACAGTGATCGCCGCAACCATGCCCGCACCGGAGAACTTCCTCGCCAGTCAGGCGCCCCGGGCTTCCATGCCGGTCATGTTGATCCACGGCACGAAGGACCCCATCGTGTCCTACCAGGGCGGCACCATGAACTGGGCCCTGCGCACCCTCTTCAAAGTAGGGGGCTCCAGCTGGTCAGCCACCCGCACGGCTCGCTACTTCGCCGAGCGCAACGGGATCACCACCGAACCCACAACTACACGCCTGCCGAAGAGAATCACGGCCGACCCCACCGAGGCCGAACGCACAATCTATGAGGCGGAAGGTGCCCCCTCGGTGGCCCTCTACACCATCCACCGCGGCGGCCACACCGTTCCCGGTGCTTCCTCCGCCCCTGCACTCATCGGCAGGACCAGCCACCAGTTCAACACAGCAGACATCATCACCGAGTTCTTCGGCCTCTAAAATGTCTGCGGACGCAAACGCGCGACCGCGTTCGGCCGACCAGCGG